>NZ_JBHJTL010000033.1:0-23034 GCF_042264065.1 Streptomyces sp. NPDC056222
GCCGCGGGTGCTGACGGTACCATCGGTGGTTCGCCCGGCTGTCCCACGATGGGGCGCCCCTCCATGGAGGGGCGCCCCATCGTCGTCTCAGCGAGCGTCCTCGCTGTCGATGCCCAGGCCGGGGAGCAGGCCCGGCAGCAGGGGCGGGATCGTGACATCCGGCATCTCGGGTGTCGACGGGTCGACCGAGGGTGCCGTGGGAATGCCCGCCGACGGGTTGTCGAGCAGGCCTCCCGTGTTGCCGCCCAGCAGGCCGTCGCTCTCCGGTGAGCCCGAGCCCGAGCCGGAGCCGGAGCCCGAGGGTTGGGGCCGGGTGGAGCCTTCGGCGCCCGTGGAGGGCGCGGCCGGGGAGGACGGCGGGCGCTGGGTCTGCGTACGCGGGGTGTCCTGCGGCGTGCCCGGGGTGCTGGTCCCGACCGCGCCCTTCTCCGGGGTGCGTGGAAGCATCCCCTGGAGCGGCTCGACCTCTTCGTCTATGGCGACGAAGACGCCCTCCACCTGGCTGCCGACGTCGGCCAGCTGCACGGGCAGCCGGTCGCGCAGACCGTTCCAGGTGCCGCGATGGGACTGGGCGAAGGAGTTGAGCCGGGCCATCGGCCCGATCTCGCCGTCCCGCTCGTACGCCTGGCGCAGCAGCCGGTGTCCCTCGGAGGCGTCGTGCTTCATGCCGCCGAGGACGCGCCGGATCTCGCTGAGCGACTCGTGGTCGAGGTCGCCGGCGCGGCCCCGCTCCATGAGTCTGCGGGCCTCGCTGAGCCGGGTCGACGCCTGGTCCAGGAAGATCCCGCCCCGCTCGGAGTCGTCGTCGGCCATCCCGCGCTTGATGTCTTCCATTCCGCGCTTCAGCCCGTAGAGCGAGTCACCTGGGAGGGCGTCGGAGCTGGCAGCGGCCACACCGCTGAACGCGCCCGCGGCCACACCGACCGTGAGGCCGCCCGCGGCGAGCCCCTTCGACCAGCGGGAGCGGGGGCGCAATTTCCGGAGCGGGGAGGCCCGGTGGGCTCCCCGTCCGCTCGGTGTCCGCTGCTCGGGCACCATAGGGCCCGCTGCCGCGCTCCCCTCCGCGAGCATCGCTTCCATGGCGGCGACGAGCTGGGCTCGTTGCACCACCTTGACCTCGGGGTCCATCGTCGGCTTCGGCAGCTCGCCGAGGCCGTTCGCCAGAGCCAACAGCCGCCCTTGTTCGGCCGGTTCGGCCGACGCCTCGGGCGGTTCGGCCGTCGCGTCCTCGGGCGTCCGATCATCCAGGGCCTGGGCGAAGGCGTTCGCCCGCCGGTGCGCCGATACGTTCGCGATCACTGGCGGCACCTCCTCTCGTCATGACGGTCGACTCCCCGGGGTGTCCGGAAGGTTGCACACCTTGAGCACATCCACACGAACGAGTGAGTGGTTGCGGACATGGCGTGACCACAGGGAGCCTGCATCCCGCACAACGAGCGGCGCGGCACTTGGGTTACGCGCGAAAGATGATCGGACCAGTGCGTCATCGAGGCGTCACCGACTGTGAGTTGGGCGGGGGTCGGGGGGCATGGGGGGTGGTGCGGGGGGAGAGGCGCGTCGCGGTAGATGGGGGGCGCGTGTGGGGGGCGCGGAAAGGTCAGCGGGCGTCGTCCGGGAGCAGGCGCGCCAGGGTACGCACGGCCCGGTACTGGAGGGTCTTGATCGCACCCTCGTTCTTGCCCATGACCCGGGCCGTCTCGGCGACCGAGAGGCCCTGCAGGAAGCGCAGGGTGACGCACTCCTGCTGCTGGGGATTGAGCCGGCGGACGGCGTCGAGGAGGGCCGCGTTGGAGAGGGACTCCAGGACGGAGTCCTCGGGGCTGCGCTCGACCTCATTGGCGTCGAGCATCTCGCCCGTGGTCACTTCCAGTCGGAAACGGCTCGACTTGAAGTGGTCCGCGACCAGGTTGCGGGCGATGGTGACCAGCCATGCGCCGAAGTCACGGCCCTGCCAGGTGAAGGTGGAGATCCGGCGCAGGGCGCGCAGGAACGTCTCGCTGGTGAGGTCCTCCGCCGTCGCCTTTCCACCGACGCGGTAGTAGATGTAGCGATAGACCGTGTCGCTGTACTGGTCGTACAGGCGGCCGAAGGCCTCGGCCTCACCGGCCTGGGCGCGCTCGACGAGGTCCATCATGCGGGCGCTGTCGCTGTCGGCGGTGGGGCGGCGGGCGGCGGTCGAGGTTCCGGTGCCGCCGCGGCTGCCCCGTCTGCCGACAGCGGCACCGCTCTCGGCGAGGGCATAGCAAGGACCGGCGGGTGCCGGTGCGGCGAAGGCAAAGGCGGGGACAGGGCCGGCGTACGCGGTGGGGACGAAGCCGCGCAAGTGGTCGAGGACCGTTGCGCGCAGCGTAGCCAGGCCCGAGGCGTCAACCCCGACGTGTGGGTACACGGGACTCCCAGAGGCAGAGCTTCCATCACGTGCAGTGCGGGACCGTTCACTCGTCGTGGCGACGTGTGGGTTCCGTTGTGCGTCTGAGGAGAATAACGCTTCGTACAGGCAGCGCTACACCCAGTTGCGGAAATCACCGATTCCGTCACACCTGTTACCGCTTGTAGGCGAGATCATTCGCACTTCGTGACCGATTGTTGATCGGATTACTTCCGGGTGTGACTGCGTGCACGCTCTGTTGTGCCCGAGTGTTGGCTGGGGGAGTGATCCGGCCCGCTGTGGGGTAGGGAGCTGGGAATGCCTCTGAGTCGACCTGTGCGGTCGTGTTCGACCACGTACGGGTGACGGGCGCGGGTCCCGGGTTGTCTCAGACGGTCGCAGCCGAAACGTATCGGCAGTGTGCGGCGCGCCGGGCGTGCCATGCGGGTCTGAGTGCCCCGCTCGCGGGCCGAAGTCAGCGACGACGGCGGTGCAGGGCGACCGCGGCGGCCGTGCCGCCCGCCAGCGCGCCGACGCCCGCCGCGGCGGGGATGCCGACCTTGGCCGCCTTGCGGCCCGTGCGGTAGTCGCGCAGGCGCCATTCGCGCGCCTTGGCGTGCTTGCGCAGCTTGGTGTCCGGGTTGATGGCGTACGGATGGCCGACCAGCGACAGCATCGGGATGTCGTTGTGCGAGTCGCTGTAGGCCGCGCAGCGGTTCAGGTCCAGGCCCTCCGCGGCAGCCAGGGCGCGTACGGCCTCGGCCTTGGCGGGTCCGTGCAGCGGCTCGCCGACGAGCTTGCCGGTGTAGACGCCGTCGACCGACTCGGCGACCGTGCCGAGCGCGCCGGTCAGGCCGAGCCGCCGGGCGATGATCGTGGCCGTCTCGACCGGGGCGGCCGTGACGAGCCAGACCTTCTGGCCGGCGTCGAGATGGGCCTGCGCGAGCGCGCGGGTGCCGGGCCAGATGCGGTCGGCCATGTACTCGTCGTAGATCTCCTCGCCGATCGACATCAGTTCGGAGACGCGGTGGCCCTTGACGATGGACAGGGCGCTGTCGCGGGCGTCCTGCATGTGCTCGGGGTCCTCGACGCCCGCCAGCCGGAACCACGCCTGCTGCCAGGCGAAGCGGGCCAGTTCGCGGCGCTGGAAGAACTTCCGCTTGTACAGGCCCCGACCGAAGTGGAAGATCGCGGCGCCCTGCATGACGGTGTTGTCGAGATCGAAGAAGGCGGCCGCCTCGGCGTCGCCCACGACCGGGAACTCGGGCTCGGACGGCTCGGCGGGCTCGGCCCGCGCCGCTTGCTCCCGTTCCAGTTCGAGCTGTTGCGAGGTCTTGCGCGCCGCCTCGGCGGCGGCCTCGCCTGCCAGAACGCTGCGCGCGGTGGCGGAGCGCCTACGGGGGGTGAGCCATCCCAGTGCGGCCATGTCGTGAGCATAGCCATTCTGTTCGGTACTTCCCGACGACTCGGGATGCGGTGGCGTGAACACTCCGCGACTCTCCTGTTAAACGGACAAGGGGGGAGCAAGCTGGAGAGAGGGGGCACGGCGCGCGGCAGCGCAGAATGGACGGCATGTTTGGACGGACGAAGAAGAAGGACACCCCCGACGCTCCCGTCGCCGCCTCGCGGACCGTGACGCTGATCGGGAAGCCGGGCTGTCATCTCTGCGACGACGCCCGGGCCGTGATCGAGGCGGTCTGCGCCGAGACCGGGGCGCGCTGGGAGGAGAAGGACATCACTCAGGACGAGGAGCTCCACCGGGCCTACTGGGAGCAGATTCCGGTGGTCCTGGTCGACGGCGAGCAGCACACCTTCTGGCGTGTGGACGCCGGGCGGCTCCGGCGCGAACTGGGTGGTTGACCGGAAGACGGCTACCATCGTGGACGTTTTGTTGACGTTCGGGGGCGTGATCGTGAGGAGAGTGTGCGGTTTTGCCCCCTTCGGGTGCCCAACGGGCTGACGCGCTCCACGGTTCCGTCATGACGCGAACCGACCGCGTGACCCCGGTCACTTTGGCCGGACAAAACGGACACCATCTTTGTGCACGCGTTCACAAAGACATAGCCTGCATTCGACGGGGCGGTCCTGGGACACACGGCCGCCTGCAGCCCCGCTCATCCCGCAGGAGCACCGTGGCAACTGGCCGAACTCACCGACCGGCGACCCGCAGCCGAGGAATCCCCGAGGCCACCGTCGCCCGGCTTCCGCTGTATCTGCGTGCGCTCACCGCACTGTCGGAGCGCTCCGTACCCACGGTCTCCTCCGAGGAGCTCGCAGCCGCCGCGGGGGTCAACTCCGCGAAGCTGCGCAAGGACTTCAGCTACCTCGGCTCGTACGGCACGCGCGGTGTCGGCTACGACGTCGAGTACCTCGTCTACCAGATCTCCCGCGAACTCGGCCTCACCCAGGACTGGCCTGTCGTCATCGTCGGTATCGGTAACCTCGGCGCCGCGCTCGCCGGCTACGGCGGCTTCGCCTCCCGTGGCTTCCGGGTCGCCGCGCTCATCGACGCCGACCCCGCCATGACCGGCAAGCCGGTCGCCGGGATCCCCGTCCAGCACAGCGACGACCTCGAGAAGATCATCGAGGAGGACGGCGTCTCCATCGGAGTCATCGCGACCCCGGCCGGCGTCGCCCAGCAGGTCTGCGACCGGCTCGTGGCCGCCGGCGTCACCTCCATCCTGAACTTCGCCCCGACCGTCCTCTCCGTGCCCGACGGCGTGGACGTGCGCAAGGTCGACCTCTCCATCGAGCTGCAGATCCTCGCCTTCCACGAGCAGCGCAAGGCGGGCGAGGAGGCGGAGGCCGAGGCCACCGCCGCACCCACGCCGCCCACGGCCCTCGGCGCGACGGGCGACGCCCCGCGCAAGAGCACCGGACGCAAGGGACCCGACGGGGACGTCCCCGCCGTGATGCCGGCATGAGTCTCCTCGTCGTCGGCCTCAGCCACCGCAGCGCCCCGGTCAGCGTCCTCGAGCGAGCCTCGCTCGCCGCGGACACCCAGGCCAAGCTGCTCCAGGACACCCTCGCCGCCGAACCGGCCGCCGAGGGAGCCGTCCTGGCCACCTGCAACCGCATCGAGCTCTACGCCGACGTGGACAAGTTCCACGCCGGTGTCGCCGAGCTGTCCACGCTGCTCGCCCAGCACAGCGGCGTCGGCCTCGAAGAGCTGACCCCTTATCTCTACGTGCACTACGAGGACCGGGCCGTCCACCACCTCTTCTCGGTGGCCTGCGGGCTCGACTCCATGGTCGTCGGCGAGGGCCAGATCCTCGGCCAGATCAAGGACGCCCTCGCGCTCGGCCAGGACCTGCACACGGCCGGCCGGCTCCTCAACGACCTGTTCCAGCAGGCGCTGCGGGTCGGCAAGCGCGCCCACAGCGAGACCGGGATCGATCGGGCCGGCCAGTCGCTCGTCACCTTCGGCCTGGAGCAGCTGGCCGACGGCGCCGACGTCGACACCTGGGCCGCCGGCAAGCGCGCCCTGGTCATCGGAGCCGGTTCGATGTCCTCGCTGGCCGCCGCCACGCTCGCGCGCGTCGGGGTCTCCGAGATCGTGATCGCCAACCGTACGACCGCCCGTGCCGAGCGACTCGTACAGATCCTGACCGAGCCCGGGGGCACGGGTGTGGCCGCACGCGCGGTCGAGATGGTTGCCGTCGGCGACGAACTGACACGTGCCGACATCGTCGTCTCCTGCACCGGAGCCACCGGACTCGTCCTGACCGGCGAGGCCGTCGAAGCCGCGATGAAGGGCCGGACGGCCCCGCTCGCCCTGCTCGACCTGGCCATGCCCCGCGACATCGACGCCGCCGCCCACCGCATGGCGAACGTCCGGCTCATCGACATCGAGTCGCTGGCGGACGCCTCCGCCGACGCCCCGATGGCCGCCGACGTCGACCAGGTGCGCGCGATCGTCTCCGACGAGGTGGCCGCCTTCGGCGCCGCCCAGCGCGCCGCGCACATCACCCCGACCGTGGTCGCCCTGCGCACCATGGCCGCCGATGTGGTCGCGGGCGAGGTCGCCCGGCTCGAGGGCCGGCTGCCCGGCCTCGACGACAAGCAGCGCGCCGAGATCACCCAGACGGTGCGCCGGGTGGTCGACAAGCTCCTGCACGCGCCGACCGTGCGGGTCAAGCAGCTGGCCAGCGAGCCCGGCGGTGCCGGGTACGCAGACGCGCTGCGGACACTCTTCGACCTCGACCCGGAGACGGTCGCCTCCGTCTCCCGGGCCGACCTGAATGACGCCGACGTCAAGAACCGAGGGCGAGTATGACCGAGAGGGCACTGAGGCTCGGGACCAGGCGCAGCAAACTCGCCATGGCCCAGTCCGGGCATGTGGCCGACGCCGTGCGGCAGCTGACCGGCCGACCCGTCGAGCTCGTGGAGATCACGACGTACGGGGACGTCTCGCGTGAGCACCTCGCGCAGATCGGCGGTACGGGGGTGTTCGTCGCCGCACTGCGCGACGCGCTCCTGGCCGGTGAGGTGGACTTCGCCGTCCACTCCCTGAAGGACCTGCCGACCGCCCAGCACCCCGAGCTGGTCATCGCCGCGATTCCGCGTCGCGAGGACCCGCGCGACGTGCTGGTCGCCCGAGCCGGGCTGACGCTCGACACGCTGCCGCAGGGCGCCCGGATCGGCACCGGTTCGCCGCGCCGGACCGCTCAGCTCAACGCGTACGCGCGCAGCCACGGGCTGACCATCGAGACCGTGCCGATCCGCGGGAACATCGACACCCGCGTCGGATACGTACGCAGTGGAGAGCTGGACGCGGTGGTTCTCGCCGCGGCCGGTCTCAACCGCATCGGCGGAACGGAGGAGCTCACCGGCTCCCTGTCGCTCGACCACCTGTCGGTCGACGCCGTCCTGCCCGCCCCCGGCCAGGGGGCACTGGCGATCGAGTGTGTGGCGTCCGACGCCGACCTCGTCGCCGCGCTCGCCGAGCTCGACGACCCGGACACCCGGGCCGCCGTGACCGCTGAGCGATCCCTGCTCGCCGCCCTGGAGGCCGGCTGCTCCGCACCCGTGGGTGCGCTGGCCGACCTGCTGGCCGAGGATTCCGGCCGCGGGCAGATTGTCACTGAAATGCGCCTGCGCGGCGTCGTCGGTACCACCGACGGCTCGACGCTGGTGCAGCTGTCCACCACCGGTCCCGTACCCGCGTCGCACGACGAGGCGATGCAGCTCGGACGCGAACTCGCGGACGAGATGCTCGCCAAGGGTGCGGCCGGTCTTATGGGGGAGCGAGCACTTTGAGCCCCACCAGCCCGACCACCAGCCCCGCGTCCCAGGCCTTCTTCGGTCAAGGGAGCGTCACCTTCCTAGGCGCCGGACCAGGCGATCCAGGACTGCTGACCCTCCGGGCAGTCGAAGCCCTCGCCGGCGCGGACGTCCTGATCGCCGAGCCGGAGGTGCTCGAAGTCGTTCGCGGCCATGCGCGCGCGGGCGTGAGCACGCCTGAGCTGACGGTTGTTGACGAGGCGTCAACAACCGCCGGTGTCCCCGTGTTGAGGGATGCGACCAATCTTGTCATGGAGGCCGCGAGGGGCGGCAAGCGGGTCGTCCGTGCGGTGACCGGCGACCCCGGCCTCGACGGAAACGCAGGTCAGGAGATGCTGGCCTGCGCGTCCGAGGGCATCCCCTTCGAGGTCGTGCCCGGTGTGGCCACGGCGGTCGGCGTACCCGCGTACGCCGGTGTCCCGCTGCGCGACGCGCAGGGCACCGATGTGCGTTTCGTGGACGCCCGTACCGCCGACGACCGCTGCTGGACCGAGGTCGGCGCCTCGGACGGCACCGTCGTCGTGTCCACCTCGCTCGACTCGGTCGCCGCCGCGGCCGGTGAACTGGTGGCGGCAGGCCGTAAGCCGGACACCCCGCTCACCGTGACCATCGGCGGCACGACGACCCGGCAGCGGACCTGGACCGCGACGCTCGGCACGATCGCGCAGGTCTTCAAGCAGGGGAAGATCCTCCCCTCGCCCGAGGGCCACCGGCCGGTCATAGCCGTGGTCGGCGAGCGCAGCGCCCCGGCGCAGCGGGACCAGCTGGCGTGGTTCGAGTCGAAGCCGCTGTTCGGCTGGCGGGTGCTCGTGCCGCGCACGAAGGAGCAGGCCGCGTCGCTCTCCGACCAACTGCGTTCGTACGGTGCGGTGCCGCACGAGGTGCCGACGATCGCCGTCGAGCCGCCGCGGACGCCGCAGCAGATGGAGCGTGCGGTCAAGGGTCTGGTGACCGGCCGCTACGAGTGGATCGCCTTCACGTCGGTCAACGCGGTGAAGGCGGTGCGGGAGAAGTTCGAGGAGTACGGGCTCGACGCGCGGGCGTTCGCCGGGATCAAGGTCGCGGCGGTCGGCGAGCAGACGGCCGCGGCGCTGGTCGACTTCGGTGTGAAGCCGGACCTGGTGCCGAGCGGCGAGCAGTCGGCCGCGGGTCTTCTCGAGGACTGGCCGCCCTACGACCCGGTCTTCGACCCGATCGACCGTGTCTTCCTGCCGCGGGCGGACATCGCGACGGAGACGCTGGTGGCCGGGCTGATCGAGCTCGGGTGGGAGGTCGACGACGTGACCGCCTACCGGACGGTCCGGGCGTCGCCGCCGCCGGCGGACACGCGTGAGGCGATCAAGGGCGGTGGCTTCGACGCCGTGCTCTTCACCTCGTCGTCGACGGTGCGGAACCTGGTGGGTATCGCCGGGAAGCCGCACAACGTGACGGTCATCGCCTGTATCGGCCCTGCGACCGCGAAGACGGCGGAGGAGCACGGGCTGCGGGTGGATGTGCTCTCGCCCGAGCCGTCGGTGCACAAGCTCGCGGAGGCGCTGGCGGACTTCGGTCTGCGGCGGCGGGCGGCGGCGCTGGAGGCGGGGGATCCCGTGACGCGGCCGTCGGAGCGGCGGCCGGGGGCGCGGAGGCGTCGGACGACGTAGTCGTGTGTGGTGCACGGGGTGCGGGGCCTTTTGGGGTCCCGCACCCTGTGCGTTGGGGGCTCGGGGCGGGGCCTTGCGAAGGGCGCCGCCCCCGGTGCGTGGGGGCGGTCGGAGCGGAGGCGCCCGCAGGGGCGCCGTCCCGTGTGCCCACCCTCCCCCAGACTCCGTCCGGGGGGACCCCCAGCCCCTGCGGGACGATTGCCCACACGGGGGTGGGGCGGGGCGCGGGGCGATTGCTCGCGGTGTGGGTGGGGGTGATGCCCACAGGCGGTCGGTAAAGGCACTGGGTTCGCGGGCGTAGCCTCGGTTTATGAACTCGTACGGAACCTTTCCCGGGGCGCGGCCGCGGCGGCTGCGGACGACTCCTGCCATGCGGCGGATGGTGGCCGAGACGCGGCTGAGCCCGGCCGATCTGATCCTTCCCGCGTTCGTGCGGGAGGGGATCGACGAGCCCCGGCCGATCACCGCCATGCCCGGCGTGGTGCAGCACTCGCGGGACACCCTGCGCAAGGCCGCCGTGGAGGCGCTGGAGGCCGGTGTCTCCGGGATCATGCTGTTCGGCGTGCCCGAGGACGAGAAGAAGGACGCGGCCGGTACCGCGGGTACGGACCCGGACGGGATTCTTCAGGTCGCGATCCGGGACGTGAAGGCCGAGGTCGGCGACGATCTCGTCATCATGTCGGACCTCTGCCTCGACGAGTACACCGACCACGGGCACTGCGGGGTCCTGGACGCGAGCGGTCGGGTCGACAACGACGCCACGCTGGAGCGTTACGCCGAGATGGCGCAGGTCCAGGCCGACGCCGGTGTCCATGTCGTCGGGCCTTCCGGGATGATGGACGGCCAGGTCGGGGTGGTCCGGGACGCGCTGGACACCATCGGCAAGGAGGACGTGTCGATCCTCGCGTACACGGCGAAGTACTCCTCCGCCTTCTACGGGCCGTTCCGTGAGGCCGTCGGGTCCTCTCTGCAGGGTGACCGCAAGACGTATCAGCAGGACCCCGCCAACGTGCGTGAGTCGCTGCGCGAGTTGGCGCTGGACCTGGAGGAGGGCGCCGACATGGTGATGGTGAAGCCGGCGGGTCCCTACCTGGACGTGCTGGCGAAGGTCGCCGAAGCCGTGGACGTGCCGGTCGCCGCGTACCAGATCAGTGGCGAGTACGCGATGGTCGAGGCCGCAGCCGAGAAGGGCTGGATCGACCGCGACAAGGCCATCTTCGAGACGCTCACCGGGATCAGGCGCGCTGGTGCGCAGATGATCCTGACGTACTGGGCGACCGAGGTCGCGCAGAAGCTCAGCCGCGGGGTCTGACGCTTTCCCGGATCTCTCGCACGACTCCTCGATAGGGGCGGAACCGCAGGGCGGTTCCGTCCCCTTCGTCGTCGTGGGCCGTGAGGACGTGGAGCTGCCTGCCGTCCTCGCGGCGGTGGAAGTACTGGGCGACTCCGTCGTCGGAGCGGGTCGTGCTGAGGGTGCGTACGGGAGCCTCCCGGAGCCGTACCACGCGGTCGTGGGTGTAGCGGCCGGGCGGGCCCACCGCGGTCAGGGCCTGCACGGAGGCGGCGATGGCCCGCTGATTGGCCGGGTCTGCGGTGAAGGCGTAGTGGGCGGCCGAGTCCGTCCACTGGGCGTAGTTGAGGATCGTGCGGCCGTCCGAGCCCATCAGGCAGTGGCGGGAGAGGAACGCCTCCGGCAGCTCGGCCTTGGCCCAGGCGTCCACGACGGCGTCCATCACGAGCCGCTGCCGCTCGGCGCTCTCCGTGTACCACTCCGAGATCAGGACGAGGCCGGCATCCGGCCTGGCTAAGGCCGGGAGGTCGTCGGACTCCACGATCTTCGTGCCCCATGAATCGTTAGTCATGACTAACAGTTTCCGAGGTGCTCGTCCCTCACGCAAGCGATTAACGAGCCAGCATCTCCGCAAGGCGGGACAGGCCGTCTGCCGCGTGCCCTTCGGCGATCGAGCGGTCCAGGAGGGCCTGGAAGGGCGCGAAGAGCTCCGGGCTGACGCCCTGGGCCTTGTACGTGGCCAGGAAGTTGGGGAAGGCGGACTGGTTCACCACCAGGCTGGAGACGTCGGTCAGGTGCTGCCCCGAGTCGACCGCCCGGGCGATCTCCGGGACGCCGCCGAGCATCGCCGTGACCCAGGGGACCAGGAGCTCGGCGTACTCCTCGGCGCCGATCTTCTCCGTGCGGACCAGGGCCAGCGCCTGGACGACCCCGATGAACATCCCGTACATGCCGGTCAGCAGGCCCAGGTCGTACAGGGCCGCGAGGCCGGGGTCGGTGCCGGTCCACTTGGTGCCGCCCAGCGCCGCGAGGGTCGTGCGGTGGGTGGCGTACGCCTGCTCGTCGCCGCTGTAGAAGACGTACGCGTCCGGGCCCGCGATCATCTGCGGGACGGCCATGATCCCGCCGTCGACGTAGCGGGCACCGAACTTCTCCGCCCGGGCGGAGAGCGTCCGGGCCTGCTCGGGTGTGCCGTTCGTGAGGTTGACCAGCGTCTTTCCGGCCGCGGAGTCGCCGAGGGCTGTGAACAGTTCGTCGACGTTGTCGTTCGTGAGCAGGCACAGGACGGCGAGCGGGCTCGCCGCCACCGCGTCCACCGGTGTCTCGGCGGGCAGGGCGCCCTGCGCGACCAGCGGGCCCGTCCTGGCCGGGGAACGGTTCCAGACGGTGACCGGGTGGCCCGCGTTCAGGAAGGCCGTGGCGAGGGCCGTGCCCATCATGCCCAGGCCGAGGACGGAGACCGGGGCGGAGGCGGCTGCGGGAACGGTTGCGGACATGGGTGTGCTCCAGGGCTTGGAATCGGGGGTTCGAGCCGTCCTGCGGCTCGCTTTCGATCCTTCTCCGGGGCGGTTCATCCCACAAGTACCGACTTAATCGTCAGCTACGCACCGATTGGTAAGGATGCGCCGGGCGGCGCACCCTGGAAGTACCTCAGGAGGTGGTCCTCATGATGCACACGCTCGTGGGATGGCACGTCGAGATGGAGTTCCAGGAGGAGGGCGACCGGACGAGGGCGGCTGCCATGGTGCGGCTCGGTGACGGCACCGAGTTCCGTGCCCAGGGCAACGCCCACCGGCACCCGTCGGACCCCGAGCAGCTGCGGGTCGGCGAGGAGATCGCGGGCGCACGCGCGCTCATGGATCTCGCCTCGCAGCTGCTGCAGAAGGCGCACACGGAGATCGACGAGGTGTCGGGCAGGACGTCCCGCCCCATCAGCTGACATTGCGTCAGCACGTCGGCGGCGAGAGCGACGTGAACGCGTCGCCCTCGCCGCCGATGCCGCGAGAGCGGTCAGCTTCTGGTGATCAGAGTGATCACGATCGCGGTGCATGTGATCAGGACTGCGACGGCTACGACGTCCGTCAGATGGCTGCTGGGCATGGCCTCACCCTGCGGGGCGGGGTGATCTCGCTGCAACGGTCACGGGACAATGGGGGAAGCTGGAACGCGCGGACCTACCGTGACCTGGGGAAATGACCGACCCCTGGAATGCGTTCCTGGGACGGTCGAGACGAGGGGGACGGGGCGGGTGGCAACGGAGGCCGATGGTTTCGCGGAGCTGGTGCGCGGGCTGAAGGAACGATCCGGGCTCAGCTACGGGGCGTTGGCGAAGAAGCTGCATGTCAGTACGTCGACGCTGCACCGGTACTGCAACGGCGACGCAGTTCCGGCCGAGTTCGCACCCGTGGAGAGACTGGGGCGGCTGTGCGGAGCCTCCCGCGACGAGCTGATCGCACTGCACCGTAACTGGATCCTGGCGGACGAGGCGCGCCGGCGGGGCAAGAACGGACCGGCGGCTCCCGAGCCGCAGGGTCCGGCGGAAACCGTGGCGGGAAGCTCGACGGCAGCCGCGGCGGAGACCACGGCGGAAACCCCGGCGGCGACTGTTCCGGAAGCCGCGCCGGACGCCGTTTCGGATGCCGCCTCGGGCGCCGGCTCGGACACCGCCGCGATGCCCACCGCCCCCGAGCCCGCTCCCGAGCCCGAAGGCGACCGCGAGCCCGAGGTCGTCGTCACCGTGCAGGCGCATCCGCGACCCTCGGACGTCCCCGGTGCGTCCGCCCGCTCCCGCTCCCGCAAGCGGCTGCGGACGGCCGTCGCCGCGGCCGCCGTCGTCGCGCTCGCCGTGCCCGTGGCGTACGCCGTCGGCCGCCCCGACGAGAAGGGCGCCGACGACGCGAAGACCTCCGGACAGCACGCGAACGGATCCGTCGAGCCGCCCGCGGCGAGCATCTCCGCGCACGTGAAGGCCTCCGCCTCCACCTCGGGCTCCGCCTCCCCGTCCGCCGCCACGACGCCGAGTGCGCCGGCGACCGCGTCCCGGGCGAACCCCTCCGCCCAGGCGACCCGACAGGCGACGGGCGACCCCGTGAGCGTGGGCATCAGCTCCTACAACTGGGCCGGGGCCTGCGGCCAGCACTACGTGCTCGGCCAGCCGCCCGGGCAGGTCCCGCCCCCGCCCGCCCCGCAGGACAGCCGAGGCTGGGCGCGGGCGCTCGGTGGGGTCGACGGCGGCCATATGCAGCTCCAGCTCACCGCCACCGGCCGCACCGAGGAGGCCACGGTCCTCAACGCCGTCCGCGTACGGGTGGTCGAGCGCGCCGCACCCCTGGACCGGGCGGCGTACTTCATGGGCGACGGCTGCGGCGGCGGCATCACCCCGCAGGCCTTCGACATCGACCTCGACGCCCCGCACCCCACCGCGAAGCCGGTCGCCGGCCTCGACGGCGAACACCGGGTGCCCGCCAAGGACTTCCCGTACAAGGTCTCCACCAGCGACCCGCAGGTCCTCAACCTCGACGTGCACACCGAGTCGTACGTCGTCTCCTGGTACCTGGAAGTGGAGTGGAGCAGCGGCGAGCGGCGCGGGAAGGCACGCGTCGACGACGGCGGGAAGCCGTTCCGTACGAGCGCGATCGAAGGGAAGCAGGAGTACATCTACCGGCCCGAGAAGGGCGAGTGGGCCGCCCCGCAGTGAGCGAAGGCGAAGGCCCCGGCGCCGTAGGGAAACGGAGCCGGGGCCTTCGTCGTGCTGTGGCGCGTCGTCAGAGGCGCTCGGGCGTCCGGATGCCCAGCAGGGCCAGACCCTGGTGCAGCGTCCGGGCGGTCAGGTCGCAGAGGAACAGCCGGTTCTCCGCGATCTCCTGCGGCGGCGCCGGCTTGATGACGGGGCACTGGTCGTAGAACGTCGTGTACAGCGACGCCAGCTGGTACAGATACGCGGCCAGCTTGTGCGGGGCGTACTCCTCGGCGACCTCGGCCAGCGTCTCGCCGAACTGGTCCAGATGCAGACCGAGCGCGCGCTCCGCCGGGGCCAGCTCCAGCTCGGGGTGGGCCAGCGGAGTGAGCTCGCCCGCCTTGCCGAAGATCGACTTGATACGCGCGTACGCGTACTGGAGGTACACCGACGTGTCGCCGTTCAGCGACACCATCTGGTCCAGGTCGAACTTGTAGTCCCGCGCCGCGGACGTCGACAGGTCGGCGTACTTGACCGCGCCGATGCCGACGTACTGGCCGTTCTCGACGATCTCCGACTCGGTCAGGCCCACCTTCTCGGCCTTCTCGCGGACGACCGTCGTCGCCCGGTCCACGGCCTCGTCCAGCAGGTCCACCAGCCTCACCGTCTCGCCCTCACGGGTCTTGAACGGCTTGCCGTCCTTGCCGAGCACCGTGCCGAACGCCAGCTGGACCGCCTTGACCTCGTCGTTCAGCCAGCCGGCCCTGCGGGCGGTCTCGAAGACCATCTTGAAGTGCAGGGACTGGCGCGCGTCGACCACGTACAGCAGGGTCGTCGCCTTCAGGTTCTGCACCCGGTCACGGATCGCGGACAGGTCCGTGGCTGCGTAGCCGAAACCGCCGTCGGACTTCTGGACGATCAGCGGCGTCGGGTTGCCGTCAGGGCCCTTGACGTCGTCGAAGAACACGCACAGCGCACCGTTGGAGCGGACCGCGACACCCGACTCCTCGAGGATGCGGCAGGTCTCCACCAGCATGTCGTTGTAGCCCGACTCGCCGACCACGTCCGGGTCCTGGATGTCCATGTCGAGCTTGTCGAAGACCGAGTAGAAGTAGATCTTCGACTCGTCGACGAACCGCTGCCACATGACACGCGTCTGCTCGTCACCGGCCTGGAGGTCCACGACCCGCGCCCGCGCACGCGTCTTGAACTCCTCGTCGGAGTCGAACAGCGCGCGCGAGGCCTTGTAGAGCCTGTTCAGGTTCGACATGGCCTCCTCGCCGGAGACCTCGTCCTCGGACTTGTGGTCCAGCTCGTGCGGGTGCTCGACCAGGTACTGGATGAGCATGCCGAACTGGGTGCCCCAGTCGCCGATGTGGTGGCGACGGACCACCTTCTCGCCCGTGAACTCCAGGATCTCGACCATCGCGGCGCCGATCACGGCGGAGCGGAGGTGGCCGACGTGCATCTCCTTGGCCACGTTCGGCTGCGCGTAGTCGATCACCGTCGTGCCGGCGTTCTCCCCGAACGCCACGCCGAGACGGTCGTCGGCCGCACGGGCGGCGAGGGTCTTGATGATCGCCTGGTCGGTGACCGTGATGTTCAGGAAGCCGGGGCCCGAGACCTCGATCTCCTGCAGCACGTCGTTCGCCGGGATGCCGTCGACGACCTTCGTCGCCAGCTCACGCGGGTTGCCCTTGAGCTTCTTGGCGAGGGCCAGGATGCCGTTGGCCTGGAAGTCGGCCCGGTCGCTTCGTCGCAGCAGCGGGTCGGCGGAACCGGCCTCCGGCAGTGCTGCCGAGAGACCCTCCGCGAGACGCTGCTGCACGGTCGAAGCGAGGGAAGGGACCGAGGCCATGAGCTTCCGTTCCTGTCGATGGTTCAGTGGTGGGCTTTATCGCTTGTCAAGTGTCCCACGGGCGGGCAACGTGTTTTCTCCACCTGTGGACAACCACAGAGTGCGCCGTTCCGTCTGGGAGAATGGCTGACGTAAGGCTGCAAGGCCTTCGAGGGAATCAAGGAAGAAGGACGTACCGACCGTGGCTCAGAGCAGCACCGAGACCGACTGGGTCTCCCGTTTCGCGGACGAGGTCATCGCCGAGTCGGAGCGACGTGCGCCTGGCAAACCGGTCGTCGTCGCCTCCGGACTCTCCCCCTCCGGCCCGATCCACCTGGGCAACCTCCGCGAGGTCATGACCCCGCACCTGGTCGCCGACGAGGTCCGCCGCCGTGGGTACGAGGTCCGGCACCTGATCTCCTGGGACGACTACGACCGGTACCGCAAGGTGCCGAACGGCATCCCCGGTGTGGACAAGGACGGCTACGAGCAGCACATCGGCAAGCCGCTCACCTCGGTCCCGGCCCCGCCCGGCTCCGCCCACCCGAACTGGGCCGAGCACTTCAAGGCCGCCATGGTCGAGTCGCTCGCCGAGCTCGGCGTCGAATACGACCCGATCAGCCAGACCGAGCAGTACACGGCGGGCACCTACCGCGAGCAGATCCTGCACGCCATGAAGCACCGCGGCGACATCGACGCGATCCTCGACCAGTACCGGACGAAGAAGGCGCCGAAGAAGCAGTCGCAGAAGCCCCTCGACGAGGCCGAACTGGAGGCCGAGGAGGGCTCCGGCGCGGCGAACGAGGACGACGGCTCCGGCGGCACCGGCGGCTACTTCCCGTACAAGCCCTACTGCGGGCAGTGCGAGAAGGACCTGACGGCCGTCACGTCGTACGACGACGAGACCACCGAGCTCGCGTACACCTGCACGGCCTGCGGCTTCTCCGAGACCGTCAAGCTGAGCGAGTTCAACCGCGGCAAGCTGGTCTGGAAGGTCGACTGGCCGATGCGCTGGGCGTACGAAGGCGTGATCTTCGAGCCCTCGGGCGTCGACCACTCCTCGCCCGGCTCGTCCTTCGTCGTCGGCGGCCAGATCGTCCGCGAGATCTTCGACGGCGTCCAGCCGATCGGCCCGATGTACGCGTTCGTCGGCATCAGCGGCATGGCCAAGATGTCGTCGTCGAAGGGCGGCGTGCCGACGCCCGCCGACGCCCTGAAGATCATGGAGGCGCCACTGCTGCGCTGGCTGTACGCGCGCCGCAAGCCCAACCAGTCCTTCAAGATCGCCTTCGACCAGGAGATCCAGCGGCTCTACGACGAGTGGGACAAGCTCGAGGCCAAGGTCGCCGACGGCTCGGTGCTGCCGGCGGACGCCGCCGCGTACGCGCGCGCCGCCCGCACCGCCGCCGGCGAGCTGCCCCGCACGCCGCGGCCGCTGCCCTACCGGACCCTGGCCTCGGTCATGGACATCACGGCCGGCCACGACGAGCAGACCCTGAGGATCCTGACCGACCTGGACCCGGAGAAGCCGGTCACCAGCCTGGACGAGGTCCGCCCGCGTCTGGACCGCGCCGAGAACTGGATCACCACCCAGGTCCCGGCCGACCAGCGCACCATCGTCCGCGACGAGCCCGACGCCGAGCTCCTCGGCTCCCTCGACGACCAGGGCCGCGAATCCCTGCGCCTCCTCCTGGAGGGCCTGGACACGCACTGGTCCCTGGACGGCCTCACCACGCTCGTCTACGGCGTCCCCAAGGTCATGGCAGGCCTCGACCCCGAGGCCAAGCCCACCCCGGAGCTGAAGATCGCCCAGCGCGCGTTCTTCGCCCTGCTCTACAAGCTCCTCGTCAGCCGCGAGACCGGGCCCCGCCTGCCCACGCTCCTTCTCGCGGTCGGCGCGGACCGCGTGCGCAAGCTGCTGGGCGCGTAGCGGTACACGGACAGGTCATCGGAAAGGGCCGCCACCGGGTTCGGTGGCGGCCCTTCGCCGTCCTCGGCGCGGATCGCGGGCGAGCCGTCGGCAGCCCGTCTCCATCCTTGGGACTAGACCCGCTTCCGACGTGGGCACGACGAAAACGGGAAACCCGCGGGAGACCGTGAAGGCATGAAGAACGAAGTCATCGCAGTCATCGGATGGATCACCCTCGTCCAGGGCGTACTCGGAGCCGGCGGGCAGCTCTTCGGGGACAAGGCCTGGGGAGTGCTCCAGCAGTGGTGGGACATCCCCACCCCCGGCTACGTCGTCCTGGCCCTTGCCGGAATCGCGCTCGCCGTGTGGGGCGAGACCGCGAAGAAGCGGGCCAAGGCCTGAGCCCCGACCCGCCGCCGGTCACGGGATGTGGTTCTCCGCCATCTCCCGCTCGATACGGTGCCGCAGCTGCGGAGTCAGCTCCCGCAGGATCGACGCACTGCGCGGGTGCTGCACCCCGTACATGTCACTGAGCCATATGTCGAGCTGCTCGGCATTGGGGAAGTCCTGCCGCTCCTCGACGTAGTCCCACATCGCCTTGTAGGCCGCCTCGGAGAACTCGTCCGCGGGCGGCTCCGGCTCGACGAACTCCGGGTACTCCTCGAACTGCTCCGCGCCCTGCTCCTGACGCGGGCCCGGGATCACCACATCCTCCGGACCCTGCGGCACCGCCACGGGCGTGGGCTCCAGCCCCTCCACGTACCGAGGGTCGAAGGCCGTCTCGTACGCCTCCGGCGGCAGGGTCTGCGCGTGGAACCACGGGCTGTCGTGGTTCGCGGGCAGCTCCGGACCGACCGGCCCCTGGCCGGGCGCCTGGTTCTGGCCCTGGGGGAGCTGCGGCTGCGGCTGCGCGGCCAGCTGGACCGGCGTCTGGACCGCCTGCACCGGCTGCGGCTGCGCCACCGTCGGCTGCGCCGGTATCAGCGCCGGCTCCACACCCGCCGCCGCGAGCCCCGCCGCCGCCGTCTCCGCCAGCGGCACCCCGTACTTCGCCAACCGCAGCGGCATCAGCGCCTCCACCGGCGCCTTCCGCCGCCACGCCCGCCCGAAGCGCGCCTGGAGCCGAGCCTGATAGATCAGCCGATCCTGCTCCAGCTTGATGACCTGCTCGTACGAGCGCAGCTCCCACAGCTTCATCCGCCGCCACAGCCGAAACGTCGGTATCGGCGACAACAGCCAACGCGTGAGCCGCACGCCCTCCATGTGCTTGTCGGCCGTGATGTCGGCGATGCGACCCACCGCATGCCGCGCCGCCTCCACCGCGACCACGAACAGCACCGGAATGACCGCGTGCATACCCACACCCAGCGGGTCCGGCCAGGCTGCCGCGCCGTTGAACGCGATCGTCGCCGCCGTCAGCACCCACGCCGTCTGCCGAAGCAGCGGGAACGGGATCCGGATCCAGGTCAGCAGCAGGTCCAGTGCGAGCAGCACACAGATGCCGGCGTCGATGCCGATGGGGAAGAAGTACGAGAAGTCGCCGAAGCCCTTCTCGACGGCGAGCTCGCGCACAGCGGCGTACGAACCCGCGAAACCGATACCGGCGATGATCACCGCACCGGCGACCACCACACCGATCAGTATCTTGTGCGTGCGTGTCAGCTGCACCGCGGCCACCCGCGATCCCCTCCCGTCAATCCACATCTCGCGGGCACAGCGTGGCACATGCGCGAGAAGCCCGGCCCCCGGGGGAGGGACGGACTCCTCGAAAACATGCGCAAATGCGGGTGTTCGCGACGTGCGGCCCGTGGGCCGCCGCGAGTTTGTTACCTGGCCGTGGCAGCGACCGCCGCGACAGCCTCCTTCGCGGCCTTCACGGCACCGTCCATCACGACCTTGTCCGTGGGAGCCGCCGCACCCGCGTAACCGGCGCCGTTGTACGTCAGCAGCACCAGCACATTCCCGGTCCGCGCCACGACCGAGGCGTACTTGAAGTCCTCGCCCGTCTTCTTCAGGTCGTACGCGACGGCCTTCGACTGCTCACCGACGCCCGGCGCGTCCGTGGTACGCAGCTTCTGCGCACCCTCGGTCGCCTGGAGCTTGGCCAGCTCCTTGGTGAAGTTCTCCTCGGCCCGCTCCTGGCCACTGCCCAGCGCGGCGTCCGACTCGTAGCGGTAGAACGACACATCCAGCCAGCGGTAGTGCGAGCCCTTCACACCCTTGTCGTCGAGACCGTTCCACGAGCAGCCACCACGACTCGAGACGTCGCTGGAGGGCGCGGTCGTACCGTTCTTCGCCTTCGCCTTGGGCACCAGGCTCGCGGTCGTCTTCGCGGAGATCGACTTGCACACGTCGGGCAGCTTCGAGAACTTCGCCGGCTCGACCGTCTTCGTCGACTGCTGAGCGCCGGGGGTGGCCGACGCCGAGCCCTTGCCCTTGTCCGGGGTGCCCGAACCACCGTCGGAGTCCGAGGAGCAGCCGGCGACGACGAGCATCACCGGGACGGCTGCGCAGGCGAGTATGCGGGTGAGTCGCGGGGCTGATCGGTGCATGGTTCCTTCAGTCGCTTGTCGTACAGTCCGGCCGGCGGCCACGGTACGCCGACACGTTACGTGCTCGCGATGGGCCCGCGAGGGCCCCACACGGCGGCTCCGCGCCGCTACTCCTCCAGCCGCTCGGCGAGCAGCCGGGCCAGATTCCGGGCCTTTTCCTGCAGTTCCTGGCTGTCCGGGGGCTCCGCGGAACCGCTCGTCTGCTCCACGTACTCGACCGTCACGATCACGTTGGATGTGCGGAACACCACGCTCACGGTGCGGTGCCGGCCGTTCGGACCGCCCGAGCTGAGCACGTCGTCGAGGAACGCGACCTGCCCCAGACCCGCCAGGACGCGGGGCTCCAGACCGGTGGTGGGGGCGACGGACGGGGCGGGCGTCGGGTCGGCGGAACCGGAGGAGGCGCCGGCGGGAACGGTGGGAGCGGCGGGAGCCGTGGTGCCGGCCCCACCCGCGCTGCCGGCCCCGCCCGTGGGGCTTGCCGGGGCCTGCGGACTCTGCGGCGCCTGCGTGGGCTTCGGGGGCTCGGGGAGGTCCGCCGCGATCTGCTTGCCCGAGAACACCGCCTGCGCCCGGTCGTCGTCGCTGACGGCGGAGTCGTACGACACCACCCGCTCGATGTCGAGACGCAGCCGGTGCGAGGCGTCGGGGGTGTCGGCCTTCCAGCTGCAGCCGACCCGGCGATCGGTGTCGTAGGTGACCGCGGCCGAACCGCGGTACGCCTGCTCGCGCTCCTTGTCGGGCAGCTGGGCGGCGCCGGGGAGCAGATCCCGGAGCGTGGCCTGCGGGACGGAGCCGCAGGGCTCGAAGAGGGTGCGGTAGCGGCCGGGAGGGGCGGGGGCGGCGGCGGGGCCGGCCTTGGAGTCGACGGCGTCCACGCCGGTTCCACCGCCGGAGGAGCATCCGGTGAGGCCCAAGGTGAGCGCCGCCGCGAGCGCTGTCAGACCGGGTACGTACGCCTGTCGCTGCACGCTCCCAGGCTCCCTTCTCCCGAAGACTTCCCCGAAAACTGTTTGCCGCCGGAGACCGGTGGGTGGACACAATGTCTATCGCACGCGCTGCCGTTGATGCCGGTCCGTTGTCACCTGTACGGGCCTTGGAGCCGGTTTTTGCGTTATCAGGCTTTTTGGGGGAATCGAGGAAGTATGTCGTATGTAGAGGTGCCGGGTGCGAAGGTGCCCATCCGGCTGTGGACCGATCCTTCCATGATCGACGACGGCGCGATGCGCCAGCTCCACAACGTGGCCACCCTTCCGTGGATCAAGGGCCTGGCCGTGATGCCGGACGTGCATTACGGCAAGGGCGCGACGGTCGGCTCGGTGATCGCGATGCGCGGGGCGGTGTGCCCGGCGGCGGTGGGTGTGGACATCGGCTGCGGGATGTCGGCGGTGAAGACGTCGCTGACGGCGAACGACCTGCCGGGGGATCTGTCGCGGCTGCGGTCGAAGATCGAGCAGGCGATTCCGGTGGGGCGGGGGATGCACCGGGACGAGGTGGACCCCTCGCGGCTGTTCCAGTTCCCGACGGCGGGGTGGGACGACTTCTGGTCGCGCTTCGACACGGTCGCCGATCCGGTCAAGTTCCGGCGGGAGCGGGCGGGGAAGCAGATGGGAACGCTAGGCAGCGGAAATCACTTCTGCGAAGTTTGCATCGATGGCCAAGGGTTTGTCTGGTTGATGCTGCACTCCGGATCTCGGAACATCGGCAAGGAACTCGCCGAGTACCACATCGGCGAGGCGCAGAAGCTGCCGCACAACCAGGGCCTGGTCGACCGTGACCTCGCGGTGTTCGTCGCGGACACCCCGCAGATGCATGCCTACCGGAACGACCTCTTCTGGGCGCAGGAGTACGCGAAGTACAACCGCGCGATCATGATGGCGCTCTTCCAGGAGGTCGTCCGGCGGGAGTTCCGCAAGGCGAAGGTGACCTTCGATCCGGTCATCTCCTGCCACCACAACTACGTGGCGGAGGAGCGGTACGAGGGCATGGACCTGCTGGTCACCCGTAAGGGCGCGATCCGGGCCGGCTCGGGCGACTTCGGGATCATCCCGGGGTCGATGGGCACCGGTTCGTACATCGTGAAGGGGCTCGGCAACGAGGCGTCCTTCAACTCGGCCTCGCACGGCGCGGGCCGGAAGATGAGCCGGAGCGCGGCGAAGCGGCGCTTCTCGACGCGTGACCTGGAGGAGCAGACGCGGGGCGTGGAGTGCCGGAAGGACGCGGGTGTCGTGGACGAGATCCCCGGTGCGTACAAGCCGATCGAGAAGGTGATGGAGCAGCAGCGGGACCTGGTCGAGGTGGTCGCCAAGCTGAAGCAGGTCGTCTGTGTGAAGGGCTGAGAGCGAACGGCGAGGTGGGCGACCCGCCCCGCCGCCGCCACCACCCCATAATTGTTGTCAGCGCGTACAAACCCCCCCCCCTCGGAACATTCCATAAAATAAGCTGAGGTTTTGCGCGACCCCCCCGCCATAGAAG
>NZ_JBHJTL010000033.1:23044-74775 GCF_042264065.1 Streptomyces sp. NPDC056222
CTGCGGGCCCCCCCGGGGCACCGGGCCGGGGTGCCCCCCACGCTCACCCCGGGCGTCTGTGTCAGGGCCTCACCCCTACCGCCGCGGGGCCCCCCCCCCCCCGCGTCGGCCACCTCCGAATCTGTGTGGTCAGCGCTTCCTCAGCCGCCAGCGTCGGATCTTGCATGACTTGACGGTGCGGTTGAGCGCGACCGCGGCGCCTTCGTCGGTTTCCGTGTCGAGGAGGATGCTGTCTTCGAGTCCGGTCCACGAGCGTTGTGTGCGTGCTGGAGCCATGTCGGCGGGGCGTACCCAGCGGGCGACTTCGGCGGCCGCCGCCTTCTTCCGCCCGAGGGCGAGGGCCTCGGGGGTGTAGAGGTGCTGAGCGAGGGCGACTCCGGCTTCCCGCATGTACATAACGTTGTAGATGCCGTCGCGCTTGTTGCGGCCGGGCAACTTTTGGATGCCGAGGGCACGCTTTGTGTAGTGACAGAGGTAGACAGCGATGGCTGTGCTGGCGGTGGTGAGACTGACGAAGGGGAGTCCGTCGGCAGTGAAGCCGACGGCGCCGTCGGCGTCGATGACGCCTCGGAGGTAGTCCGGGCGGGAGAACGGTACCCGGGGAGGGGTGATCCTTCTTGACTTGCGGCCGTATGGGAGCCCGAGCTGGTTGAGTGTGGTCCGGGCGTCCAAGGCGCACAGGGTCCATGTGGCGGAGTGGTGGGTCTCCGCGAAGTTCGTCGAGCGAGTGCGCTCGGTGATGCTCGTGTAGTACGGCGTGAGTTGCTGGAAGTCGCGGAGGATGGCGATGTCGCGCGCATTGATCTCTACGGTCAGTTTGCCCTTCTGCCCCGCCCCCTGCGCGAGGTGCCCGTCGGCCTGGAGGAAGCCGAACATGTAGGCGTAGCGGGGGTCTTCGAGGTCCATGAAGGACGTCGGGGATTCGGCGGCGAGGGCGCTGACGTCGAAGAGCGCAGGCGCGTTAGGGTCGTGTTCAGCCACGAGGAAGCCTTTCTTCCTTGGTGGTCAGACGCCCAGCCGGGACGGCAATCCTGGCCGGGCGTCGTTTTGTTTGAGCTTGACCCTAGGTCGTGTTTTCGGTTGCCGTCCGGGTGATCTGATCGGTTCACTCGGACGTGTGATCGGCCCTCGTTACAGCTCGCGGTGGACCTTGGTGTTGGAGGCCTGGGCGCGGGGGCGGACGACCAGGAGGTCGATGTTGACGTGCGGGGGGCGCGTGCAGGCCCAGGTGATGGTGTCGGCGACGTCGTCGGCGGTGAGGGGTTCGACCACGCCCGCGTAGACCTTGGCGGCCTTGTCGGTGTCGCCGCGGAAGCGGGTGGTGGCGAACTCGTCCGTCTTCACCATGCCGGGGGCGATCTCGATGACGCGGACCGGGGTGCCGACGATCTCCAGGCGGAGGGTTTCGGCGAGGACGCGGGCGCCGTTCTTGGCGGCGACGTAGCCGGCGCCGCCCTCGTAGGTGGCGTGGCCGGCGGTGGAGGAGAGGACGACGACCGTGCCGTCGCCGCTGGCGGTGAGGGCGGGGAGCAGGGCCTGGGTGATGTTGAGGGTGCCGATGACGTTGACCTCGTACATCTGACGCCAGTCGTCCGGGTCGCCGGTGGCGACGGGGTCCGCGCCGAGGGCGCCGCCCGCGTTGTTGACGAGGACGGCGATCGTGCGGAAGGCGGTTGCGAAGGTCTGGACGGCCTCGCGGTCGGTGACGTCGAGGGCGTACGCGGTCGCCTGGTGGCCGGCCTCGACGATTTCGGCGGCCAGTGCCTCGATGCGGTCCTTGCGGCGGGCGGTGAGGACCACGCGGTATCCGGCGGCGGCGAGCTGCCTGGCCGTCGCGGCGCCGATACCGCTGCTCGCTCCGGTGACGACGGCGATGGGGGTACCGGCGGCAGTCATGACGTGCTCCTCGCGCGTGTGGTCGATTGTGTCGATCGCGTGGTCAGGATAGGTGGCGGGTGGAGGTCAGCGGGCGCGCGGGGCGTACATGATCACGGCCATGCCGGCGAGGCAGATCAGGGCGCCGACGACGTCCCAGCGGTCGGGGCGGTAGCCGTCGGCGACCATGCCCCAGGCGAGGGATCCGGCGACGAACACTCCGCCGTAGGCGGCCAGGATCCGGCCGAATTCGGCGTCGGGCTGGAGGGTGGCGACGAAGCCGTAGATGCCGAGGGCGAGGACTCCGGTGCCGATCCAGATCCAGCCGCGGTGCTCGCGGACTCCCTGCCAGACGAGCCAGGCTCCGCCGATCTCGAAGAGTGCGGCGACGGCGAAGAGGGCGGCGGAGCGGGCGATCACCATGGGGTCAGGGTGCCATGGGGCGTCGGGGGTCCAGGGGACACGCGGGTTGACGGATAGTCAGAGCATATGGGTGGTTATCAGTATCTTCGGGGCATGAGTGTGATGCGCAAGGCCCTGCTCGGGGCGGCGTTGGCGGCCGCGGTGGTGCTCGGTGCGGGCGAGAGTGCCCGGGCCGTGGGCCCTGAGGCCGATCTGGCCCACCACGGTCATGTCTCCCTCCGGGAGGGCCGGGTCGGTGTCTGGTTGGTGAGTGAGAACCATGGGCCGTCGGACGTGTCCCGGGCGACCGTGCGGCTGTCCTTCTCCGAGCCGCCGGCGGGCGGGTAGGAGCTGCCCCCGGCCTGTCTGTGGGGGAGCGACCGGGTGGTGCTCTGTCGGACGGGTGCGCTGCGGGCGGCAGGGGCGCCCGACGCGCTGGCTCTCGATCTGCGGATGGCGGGCTCTCCGGACGAGATGACGGTGGACATCGGCACCCTGTGGCGTGACGGGGCCACCGACGGCAATCCGCGGAACGACCGGCATCGTGTGCTGGTCCTGGCCACCGGTGACCCGTACGTCTTCTGACCGCTTCGGCCGCTTCCGGTCGCGCGGTCAGAAGGTGTAGCCGTCGGGGCGGACCAGGAGCGTCGAGCGGCGGGTGGGGTCGGTCCAGGTGGCCCTGACGAGCCGGGCGGGGGTGGTGGGGGATGTCGGCAGGGCGGGGGTGGTGCCCTCGGGGGCGATGAGTACGAACTCGCCCTTGCGCAGCAGTTCGTAGAGCCTGCCCTCGCGCAGCTTCAGGTCGGGGACGCGCCGGGTGGTTCGGCCGTAGGAGATGCCGAGGCCGCTGATCATGCCGAGGGCCTTGGCGGAGGCGGCGGGGACGGTGTCGAGGATCCGTGCGGCGAGTGCGCGCGCGGTGCGCTGGAGCGGGCCGCGGGCCATGGCGAGCCGGACGATGGCGCCGCTGCTGCGGAGCACCATGGCACCGACGGGGTGGCGCTCGGACTGGTAGCTGTCGAGCAGGGCCTCGGGGTCGGGGGATTCGCCGCGCAGGACGGCGGCGAGCTTCCAGGAGAGGTTGGCGGCGTCCTGGAGGCCGGTGTTCATGCCCTGGCCGCCAGCGGGGGAGTGGACGTGGGCGGCGTCTCCGGCGAGGAAGACGCGGCCGACGCGGTAGGACGGGGCCTGGCGTTCGTCGCTGTGGAAGCGGGAGATCCAGCGGGCGTCGTGCATTCCGTAGTCGCTGCCGAGTGCGCGGCGGGCGATGGTGCGGACCTCTTCGAGGTCGACGGGCTCGCTGTCGGGGACTTGGCGGGTGCGGTCCCAGCCCATGACGCGGTACCAGCCGTCGCCGAAGGGGGCGATGAAGGCGAAGGCGTCCCCGACGCCGTTGACCGTGAGCAGTCCTTCGGGCTTCTCGGTGAGGCGAACGTCGGCGAGGACGATGGAGCGGATCACCGAGGCGCCGGGGAAGGGCAGGCCGAGGGCTGTCCGTACGGCGCTGCGCACGCCGTCGGTGCCGACGAGGTAGCGCGCCCGGAGGGTGAGGGGTGTGCCGTCGGGGCCGTTGAGTTCGGCGGTGACCCGGTCGGCGTCCTGGCTCAGTTCGCGCAGTTCCGTTCCGTACCGGAAATCCACACCTGTGGACAGCGCGCGCCGTTCGAGGAGTCGCTCGACCTCGTACTGGGGAGTGATGAGGAGGTACGGGAAGCGGGAGCGGAGCCGGGTCAGGTCGAGGGTGAGGCGGCGGAAGAGCCGCAGCTCGGTGATGGGGGTGCCGGTTGCGATCAGTTCGTCGGCGAGGCCGCGGGCGTCGAGCTGCTCCAGAGTGCGGGCGTGCACTCCGAAGGCCCGGGTCATGTTGCTGATGCCGTGCGGGCGGCGCTCGACGACGGTGACCCGCAGGCCCGCGGCGGCGAGATCGCCGGCGAGCAGCATTCCGGTGGGGCCCGCGCCCACGACGACGACGTCCGCGTCCAGGTGGTTCATGGCTCACTCCTGACCGAAGGTGGTGCCCACGATCGCTGGCCAACGCCCGTTGGTCAACGCTTGTTGGCAACGGTAGATCTGCCCTCGATGGACTGTCAACACCCGTTGGCCTACAGTTGTTGGCATGACGACCGCCCGCCGCTCCGACGCCACCCGCGCCGCGATCCTCGAAGCCGCCCGCGAACGCTTCGCCGCCGACGGCTACGAGCGCGCCACCATCCGCGCCATCGCCCGCGACGCCGGAATCGATCCGTCGATGGTGATGCGCTACTACGGCAGCAAGGAGGGGCTGTTCGCCGCGGCGTCCGACTTCGAGCTGGAGCTTCCCGAGCTCGCCGTGCTGCCGTCCCGGCACATCGGCGCGGCCCTCGTCAGGCACTTCCTCGACCGCTGGGAGCGCGACGACGTCCTGACCGCGCTCCTGCGCGTCGGTGTCACCAACCCCGCCGGTATGGAGCGCATGCAGGCGATCTTCGCCGGGCAGCTCGGTCCGATCACCCGCGGCGTCTGTCCCGACCCCGCCGAGGCGCCGCGCCGTGCCGCGCTGGTCGCCTCGCAGATCCTCGGTATGGCACTCACCCGCTATGTGCTGCGGCTGCCGCCCGCGGTCGAGATGTCCACGGACGAGATCGTCGCCTGGCTGGGGCCGACCGTTCAGCGCTATCTGACGGCCCCGGAGCCGTAGGGCCGCGGGATGCCGCTTCGTACAATCTCTGCATGACGCAGAAGAGCTCCGCCCAGCGGGACGGCCTGATGGCCGAGCTGTACGGCGAGGCCCGCCATTACATGGCCGCGTACGCGCTGTTCAACCAGGCCGTCGCCGACCGTCTGAAGCTCCACCCGACGGACGTGCAGTGCCTCAACCTGCTCTCCCTGGAGTCCGGCCCCGTCACCACCGGCCGGATCGCCGAGCTGACCGGGCTGACCACCGGATCCGCGACCCGGCTCGTCGACCGGCTGGAGCGGGCCGGCTACGTCACGCGCGAGCGCGACGCCGAGGACAGGCGGCGCGTACTCGTCACCGCCGTGCCGGAGCGGATGGCCGAACTGGGCGCGTTCTGGCGGCGGCTCAACGGGGCCTGGGGCACGATGTTCGACGCCTACAGCGACGCCGAGGTCGCCCTGCTCATCGCCCATATGCGACGGACCGTCGAGCTCAGCGCGGAGCAGGTCGAGCGGCTGCGCAAGGGCGAGATCGGCTGACCCGGCGGGCCGGCCAGCCCGGCTCAGCGCGTCGTCGCGCCGCCGAACTCGCGCAGCGCGTCGGTGACGATCGCCTCCAGGCGGGCGTGGTGGGCGCCCCGCCAGTACACCCGCTCGCACTCCGTGCACCGCGCGAAGACGTCGTACGTCTTCTCCGTGCCGTGCTCCAGCCGCTCACGCACCGAGTCCTTGTCGGCGTCCGTGAGCTGCCCGTTGCAGGCGGTGCAGCGGGTCCAGGGCGCCAAGGGGGGCGCGAACCGCTCCAGCACGTCACGGAGTTGGTCGTCGGGCCGGTCGCTGTACACATAGGCGCCGGCCCACAGCTCCCGGCGGCGCAGCAGCCCGCGATCCCGGGAGAGCATCACGCGCTGCTCCTTCGCGGAGAGCGCGGCCAGCGCGGGATCGCCGATGTCCTCGCTCTCGTACGCCGCGTCCACCCCGAGCAGTCGCAACCGCCGCGCCAGCGTGCCCAGGTGCACGTCGAGGAGGAACCGGAGCGGAGCCCCGGAGACCTGCTGGGGGCGCTCCACGCCCTCGACCTCGACCGTCTCGCCCGCCGCGGGGATGTGGGAGACCTCCACGGCGCGTCCGTCCACCGACAGCCGTCCGACCTCGGTCAGCGGAACGCCCAGCGACTCCACGACATGGCCGAGCGTCGAGGCGCCGTCCGTCGCGACGGCGGTGCGTCCCGGGCGGCGATCCGCCGAGACGAAGAGCCGCAGGTCGGGGGCGAAGCTGATCTGGATCTCCGGTCCGTTCACGGGGACAGGATGTCACCGTGAACGGCCGGGCGGCCAGGGAATTCGGCCGCGGTTCCCGTTCCTACGGGCGGAAGGCGTCCGCGTGGTCGGTGGCCCATTCGGCGAAGGTGCGGGCCGGGTGTCCGGTGAGCTCCTCGACCGTCCGGGTCGTCGTGACCGGTCGGCCGTCGTGCGAGGCCCAGTAGGAGAGCAGGGCGTCGGCGAAGGTCTCCGGTATGTGGGCGGTGACCGACTGCTTCCACTGCTCGGGAGTGATGGCGGCGGTGGTCGTCGGCCGGCCCGTCGCCTCGGCGAGTATCGCCAGTTGCTCGGTGAAGTCGAGCGACTCGGGGCCGGTCAGCAGATACGAGGAGCCGCGCAGCGCGGGCTCGGTCAGGACGGCGAACGCGGCCTCGGCGATGTCCTTCTCGTGGATCGGATCACTGTGCGACCCGGGGTACGGAAGCTCCACCGCGCGTGCGGACCTGATCGCCCAGGACCACTGCAGGGCGTTCGTCGCGAAGGCGCCCGGCTGGAGATGGGTCGCTTCGAAGGTGCCGTCGGCCGCCGCGGCCGCGAGGGCCCGTTCGACGGTCAGGTGGGAGGCGGCGATCGCGTTCTCGGCGGCGTCGGGGGCGAGGACGGAGCTGGAGGAGAGCAGGGTGATGTGCTGGACGCCGGCCACGCGGGCTCGCGAGACGAAGGCGTCGACATGCGACGGCTCCGCGTACAGGAAGACGGAGTCGACGCCGTCGAGAGCGGCCTCGAAGTCCGCCGGATCGGAGAGATCGCAGCGGACGGTGTCGATGCCGTCGGGTGGGGAGAGGTCCGCGGGGTTCTTGGACGCGGCTCTGGCCTTGATTCCGGCGCCGTGGAGCAGTTCGAGGAGGGCGGAGCCCACGCGGCCGCGGCTTCCGGTGACGAGGACGGTCATGGCAGGGGTCCCTTCGGCGAGGCGATCCTCACGCAGTTGGCTGCGCAAAGAATAATCTGTGTCACGCAGATAACTATTCGTGACCGTGCCCCGTTCGTCAACCCTGATAAAACCCCGAGGCCCGGCCAGGGGCGCCGAGGCCTGGGATACCGTCCCGCCATGAAGATCATCGACCTCGAGCCGGGTGACCCGCGCCTGGAAGCCGACATGCTCCCCGTCCTGCGCGAGCTGCGCCCGCACCTCACGCCCGAGCTCTTCCACGAGATCCACCGCAACGGCCGGCCGCAGGGCCTGCGCTTCAGCGCGGCCTATGGCGACGACGACACCTGCGTGGGCGCCGCCGGCTGGCGGATCATCGACAACACCAGCTCGGTCCGCAAGCTCTACGTCGACGACCTGGTCACCGCCGCCACCGCGCGCTCCACCGGCGTCGGTCACGCGCTCCTTGCTCACCTGGAGGAGCACGCGCGCGCCACCGGCTGCCGCGAGCTCAACCTGGACTCCGGCACCCACCGCACCGGAGCCCACCGCTTCTACCTGCGTGAGCGCCTCGACATCGTGGCCTTCCACTTCACCAAGTCGCTGCCCACGGACGGCGCGGAGAAGTGAGGAAGCGCTGAGGGCGGGGCCGGCGGAGGGCCGACAGCGGGCCGGTCGAGCGCTAGAGGGTCTCCAGGTCGAGGCGCCAGTCGTTGCAGCGCAGCGGATGGCCGGGCGGGTACTCGAAGTCGCGCGCCCCGAGCAGCTCGAAGCCGGCCTTGCGGCACACCGCGTTCGACGGGCCGTTGTCCGTCGAGGGGAAGGCGTGCAGGAAGCGGTGCGAGCGCGCGGCGCGCGCCAGCTCTGCGACGGCGCGCGTGGCCGCGGTCGCGACGCCCCGCCCCTGGAACCCGGGAAGCACTGTCCAGCCCGTTTCGTAGACCGGCCTCTCGTCCACGGTCTGCTCCCAGAAGCCGATGCTGCCGACCACGACCTCCTCGGGGAGCAGCACGATCCGGAACATCCGGCCCGCGCTCGTACCCGAAGCACTCAGATCCACATAGCGTCGATGCCGCTTGACCAGCGCCTCCTCGGTCTCGGGGCCGCCGAGGTGCTCCATCAACTCGGGTGCGTTCATGGCGCGCAGCAGCCCGAAGTCGTCCACCGACCAAGGCTCCAGACGCACGGGCGAGGCGGTCGAGGCGGGCGAGGAGGGTGAAGATGGCGAGGTGGGTGTGGTGTCGGCATCCATGCGCGCACTGTAGGTCAGGGTTCGGACACCTGGCGGGCGTACGCGGTCGGCGGCACTCCGACCGTCGCCGTGAAGTCCCGTACGAGATGGGCCTGATCGCTGTAGCCGAGCTCGGCGGCGAGGCCTGCCCAGTCCGGGGGCTCCTCGGCGCCCGCGGCCTCGGCGCGCTCCAGAGCCTCGTGGATGCGGTAGCGCAGGATGACCCATTTCGGGCCGACGCCGACGCAGTTGGAGAAGAGCCGCTGCAGCGAGCGGCTCGACAGGCCCTCCGCGCGGGCCAGTTCGGAGACCCGCCGGATCGTACGGTCCGTACGGACCAGGTCCACCAGCGCCATGGCCTGCGCCGCCTGAGGATCGGGCGCGGGGCCACGGGCCATCAAGAAGGCGTCGAGCGCCGCCACGCGCGCGTGGTCGGCCTCCGGGGCGAGCACGGTCTCCACGGAGGCCTCGTCGGCGTCCGCGAACACCTCGTCGAGCGGGACGCGGCGGCCCGTCCACTCCGAGACCGGCCACGCGGGGGCGAACGGCCGGAAGCCGCCCGGCCGGAACTGCACCCCGCAGACCCGGCCGACGCCCGTGAGCTTCTTCGTGAACAGTTCGAGCCCGATCCCGGCGACCTCCCCGAAGACGACCTCCTGGCCGTCGCCCTCGTACCGCTGGAAGACGATGTTCACGGACGGGTGCGGGACGACATGACTGGCGTACGGCTCGGAGAGCGCCCAGTCGATGAACCAGTAGTGCTCCAGATACGGGCGCAGTTCCGGCGCCGGGTCGTGGCGGCGGAAGCGGACGCGGGCGAGGAGTTCGTCGGGGTCGACGATTCCCCGGGTGTCGCGGCGCGGACCGGAGGGAGCCATGCCACCCAGCGTATGCGCCGACCTGCCGTTGGCGTGTTTCTTCAAGACGCCCTGGGCAGGATGACCTAGCGTCGATTCATGACGAACCGTACGCAACCCATCAGTGAGCTGCTCGGTACCGCTGCCGCCCAGGCCGCCCCCGTGGTGCGCGGTATCGCCGACGACAGCTTCGCCGCGCCCACGCCGTGCTCCGAGTACGACGTGCGCGCGCTGCTCAACCACCTCTTCCACGTCGTCGTGAACTTCCAGGCCCTGGCCGCCAAGCAGCCCGCCGACTTCGCCTCGAACCCCGACTATCTGGCCGACGCCGATTGGCGCACCCGGTTCGATGCCGAGACGGCGAAGCTCGTCGCGGCGTGGGCGGCGCCGGGTGCGGAGGAGGGTGTCTCGGCGGGGATGGGGCTGCCGGCCCGCACCGTCGGATCGATGGCGCTCCTCGACCTGACCGTGCACATCTGGGACCTCGCCCAGGCCACCGGCCGGTCCTTCGAGCCGGACCCGGACGTCGTGGAGAACCTGGCGGAGTTGGTGGAGCAGATGGCCCCGACGGCCCGGACGATGAATGTCTTCGGCGAGGAGGTGGCGCCGTCGGAGGGTGCCTCCGCGTTCGAGCGTCTTCTCGCGGCGACCGGACGGAACCCGCGCGACTGGGCGGCCGCGGTGCACTGACCCTGGCCGTGAGGCCGCCTGGTCCGCAGGACCTGGACGGGGCCAGGGCAGGACCTGGACGGGACCAGGGCAGGACCTGGACGGGACCCGGGCCGGACCCGGGCCGGACCCGGGCCGGATCGACCCGACGTGAGGGAGCTGGTGACGCCCCCTTTGACGCGTGTCGGCTCCCCCGACGTCCGGCGCCCGGTGACGCCGCCCGCCCGGGGGCGGCGCCCGCTGACACCGCCCCCGGGCGCACCGAATCCGCCCGCCCCGCCGTTGGTCGGATCCGGCCGCCTACCGCAGGCGGCCCGCGGAACCCACCGAGAGGCGTGAGACGACCTGGCCGAAGGCGTGCTCCTCGGCCGGGGTGAGCGGCACGGTCTCCTGGGGGTGCCAGACCCGCTCCAGCGGCACGTCCGCCTGCGCGCGGCGGGCACGGGAGCGCAGCCCCAGCGCCACCCACACGGCGGCGGAGACGGCGAGCAGCCCGAAGAGGGTGATCACACGGGGGTCCGAGAACTGGCCGGGCAAGGACGACATGGCTGACTCCAGGGCGCGAGGGCCGGTACGGGAGGCATGTCCTGCGGGGGACGGCGCCTGCGCACGGCGCTGACGATTGCTACTGGTTCCTCCCGACCTGTTCAGTTAACACCACCGTGGGGGACTTTCGGCAGGGGGGTCCGGGACCGAAGTCCCGCCCGGTCCGGAGGGGCGCGAGGCCCTCTTGTGCGGGTCGGGGAAGCGCTTCAAGGTGGCCGGGACAGGGAGCATTCCGGCCGGGGAGGGAGCAGCCGCATGTCGGACGCAGGGGTGTGGGGGTTCACCGACGACAGGGGGACCGAGCTGACCGCCGTACAGCCGCCCGAGCGGGTCGTGGCCTATGTGCGGGCCGGGGCGGCGCTGCGGGATCTGGGCGTGACGCCCGTGGCGGTGTACGGCTCCGGGCACGACGGCGGGGCGCTCGATCCGGTCAAGGCGGGGGAGCTGGCGGCGGCCGGTGTCCCTTATCTGGGGCCGGGGCGGACCCTGGACGAGGAGGCCGTGCGAGGGCTGCGCCCCGATCTGATCGTGGACGTCACCTACGACGGGAAGAGCGCGTACGCGCTGGACGAGGCCGTCGCCGAGCGGCTCGGCGTGCCGCTGATGGTGCTCTCCGTCGGCAACGAGCTCACACTGTCGGCGATCATCGGTCGCTTCGGCGAGCTGGGGGCGGCGCTCGGGGGCTCGGCGGTCCCCGCCGCGCACCAGGATCCCGAGGCCGTCCTTCGCTCCGTCGCCGCGCGTTCGGACGTCACCGTCCTCGCTCTCTCCGGTGCCGGGCCCGATCAGGTCCATCTGGCCCGGCCCCATGCCTGGCCCGAGCTGGCCCGGCTCCAGGAGCTCGGCGTCCGTCTGCTCGATCCCGGTCCCGGCGCGGGCGCGAACTGGCTCACCGCCGACTGGGAGCACGCGGCCCGGCTGAACCCGGGCCTGGTGCTCTACGACAGCCGTGCCAACGCCGTCGGGCCCGACGCGTTCCCGCCCGTGGCGCACGCGCGGGTGGCGCCGTGGAATCCGGAGACTCCGCCGAGCCCGGCGGCGTACGCCCGCTTCTTCGCGGAGCTGGCCGCCTTGCTTCAGGAGTAGACGGGGATTTCGGCGCGGCCGACCAGGCGGGCCCGCAGGGAGCCGGCGAACTCCTCGGCGCGGGCCAGCTCGGCACGCAGTTCGGCGACCCGCTCGCTGGCGGCCCGCTCGTAGCGCCGTACGCGTGCGGCCAGGGCGGACCGCTCGTCGGGCGGGAGTTCCCCGTCCGTGCCGGGGTGGTCCGCGGCGAGGCGGTCCATCGCCGTGAGCAGCTCTCGGGTCTCGTCGAGGGTGAAGCCGAGTGGCTTCATCCGGCCGATCACCATCAGCCGGTCCACATCGGCTTCGGTGTAGAGGGGGAATCCGCCCGGGGAGGATGCGGAGGGGACGACCAGACCGGTGTCCTCGTACTGGCGGATGGACCGCAGGGACAGCTCCGTCCGTGCGGCGACCTCGCCGATCTGCATGGGTTCGCCGGCCAGGCGCAGTCTTCTCACGTCGTCCGTCCTTCCTTGTGCTGGCACCAACGGGCGCGGCTCCCGCCCCGTTCATTGTGTTTGTCCTAACTTCAGCACTTATGAGAGCTGGAAGTGCGGCGAAACGCCTGCTGGTGGGGCGACCTTTGGACAGCGGCAGGCTCGGCGAGACTCTTCTGCCCAAGCGGCTCGCCCTGCCGATCTTCTGCAGCGACCCGCTCTCGTCCGTCGCGTACGCCACGGAGGAGATCCTGCTGATCCTCGCCCTCGGCGGGCTCGCCGTGCTGCATCTGGCCTGGTACGCGGCGGTGGCGATCGTCATCCTGCTGGTGGTCGTCGTCGCCTCCTACCGGCAGACCTGCTACGCCTACCCGGGCGGCGGCGGGGCCTATGTCGTCTCCGCCGAGAACCTCGGGCAGACCGCCGCGCTCACCGCCGCGAGCGCGCTGCTCATCGACTACGTGATGACCGTCGCCGTCTCGGTCGTCTCCGGCGTCGCGGCGATCACCTCCGCCATGCCCGCGCTCGACGGACACGCGGTGGCCATGTCGGTGACCTTCGTGGCGGTCCTGGCCTGGCTCAATCTGCGCGGTGTCCGCGAGTCGGGGCGGTACTTCGCCATTCCGACGTACGCCTTCATCGCCACGATCTACCTGATGTTCGCCGTGGCGGCGGTCCGGATGGCGACCGGGGCGACGATCCGCGCCGAATCGGCCGACCTGCCGATCCACGAGGTCTCCAGCTACACCGGCCTCGCGCTCGTACTGCTCGCCATGCGCGCCTTCGCCTCGGGATGTACGGCGCTGACGGGTGTCGAGGCCATCAGCAACGGCGTGCCGGCCTTCGAGAAGCCCAAGAGCCGCAACGCCGCCACGACCCTCGCGATCATGGGCGCGGTGGCGGTGACCATGTTCTTCGGGATCACCACCCTCGCCATGGTCTACGAGGTGCATGTCGCCGAGGACCCCACCGAGCTCGGCCTCGCCCCCGGCACCGCGATGCCCACCGCGCTCGCCCAGATCGGCCGCGCCACCTTCGGCAGCTGGCACTTCCTCTTCTATCTGCTCCAGGCCGTCACCGCCGCGGTCCTGATCATGGCGGCCAACACGGCCTTCAACGGCTTCCCGATGCTCGCCTCCGTCCTCGGGCGCGACCGCTACGCGCCCCGCCAGCTCTTCCACCGCGGCGACCGGCTCGTCTACTCCAACGGCATCGTCCTGCTCGCGCTGGCCGCCATCGCCCTGATCGTCGCCTTCGATGCCAGCCTCACCCGCCTCATCCAGCTCTACATCATCGGCGTCTTCGTCTCCTTCACTCTGTCCCAGGCCGGCATGGTCAAGCACTGGCGGCGAGAACTCGCCACGCCGGCGGGCGCCGCCGACCGGCGCCGGATCATGCCCCGCCTGGCGATCAACGCCTTCGGCGCCTGCCTGACGGCGGTCGTCCTCGTCATCGTGCTGATCACCAAGTTCACGCACGGCGCCTGGATCGTCGTGATCGCGATGCCGGTGCTCTTCGCCGGGATGAAGGGCGTCCGCCGGCACTACGAGACCGTGGCCGCCGAGGTCGCCGTCGAGCCCGGCGCCCATCCGCGGACCCTCGCGGAGAACCACGTCATGGTCCTGGTGGCCTCGGTGAACGCGCCGAGCCTGCGGGCTCTGTCGTACGCGAAGACCCTGCGGCCCGCCTCACTGACCGCGGTCACGGTCGCCGAGGACCCGGCGGAGGTGGAGGTGCTCAGGGCGACCTGGGAGGCCCATGGCATCGACGTGCCGCTCCGGGTGCTCAGCTCCCCGTACCGCTCGATCGTGCAGCCGGTCCTGCGGCACATCCGGGAGGCGCCCGAGCGGACGGGGGACTCGGTCGTGTCGGTCGTCATCCCCGAGTACGTGGTGGGTCACTGGTGGGAGCAGCCGCTGCACAACCAGAGCGCGCTACGGCTCAAGACCCGGCTGCTGTTCATGAAGAACGTCGTGGTCATCGACGTCCCGTACCGGCTCGCCTCGGCCCGCGAACTCGCGGCCGAGCGCGCGAAGGCCGCCGCGGACGCACGGGACCAGGGAAGCTGAGCCCCGGGGCGCTACGGCCAGACCAGGCAGTACGGCTGGTGCCCCGCCTCGTGGAGGCGGACCGAGAAGTCCTGCCACTCGTGGAGCAGCTGGTAGACGTTGAACGCGTCGCGCGGGCCGCCGCGGTCCGGGACCGTGGACCAGATGAAGGCCGCCGCGCCGACCGATTCCTCGCCGATTCCGCGCAGCGGGTCGACCACGGTCATGGGCAGCTTCACCACGGCGTAGTCGGGGTGGAGGACCACCAGCTCCAGCGGGGGCACCTTGTGCAGGGGCATCCCTTGGATGCCCGTGAGGACCATCGCGGCTATGGTCTCGGGCTTGATCTTGGTGAACATGCCGCCCATGCCGAGCTCGTCGCCGCCCAGCTCCTCCGGGCGCATCGAGATCGGGACGCGGGCCGCCGTGGCGCCATCGGGTGCGCCGAAGTACTTGTACGTCACCCCCAACCGGCCACTCCCGCCCCCCGTCGTGGGTCCCGTGATTTCCGAGGACTGTATGGGATCTTCCGTACGCCGTCGCCGGTGCCGCCCCCGCCGGGCAGGCTCGGGACCCAGATCGTCCGTCCCCTCACCCAGTCCGCCACCGCGATGCATATCTCCACCCGACTGCTTTTTAGGCAACACGACCCCCGCCGCGCAACCCGATCATCGTGACAGTGACCTCCCCCACGCTCTCGCGGTGAAACACCTGTCCGCAAGAACGTCCGGCCCTCTGACACCATGGATTCCGTGAGCCATCCCTATGACGCCCCAGTTTCGCAGACGCGGAGGACCCACGCCTTGGCGTAATTCACAGGGTGCCCACGCCGTCTCTCCGTACTCGCAGACTTACTCGCAGGTCAGGACCACAGTGCCGTATTCATACGAAGCCCCAGTCTCACAGACGCTTTTCGACCGCGCGTCCCTCGTGACGCCCGGCGGCGTGAACTCACCGGTGCGCGCCTTCCGGGCCGTGGGCGGAACGCCCCGGTTCATGGTGTCCGGTACCGGCCCGTACCTCACCGATGCGGACGGTCGTGAGTACGTCGACCTCGTCTGCTCGTGGGGGCCGATGATCCTCGGCCATTCCCACCCTGACGTGATCGCCGCGGTGCAGGCCGCCGTCGCCCGCGGCACCTCCTTCGGCACCCCCGGCGAGGGCGAGGTCGCCCTCGCCGAGGAGATCGTCTCCCGGATCGAGCCCGTCGAGCAGGTTCGGCTGGTTTCTTCCGGTACGGAAGCCACGATGTCGGCGATCCGGCTCGCCCGAGGCTTCACCGGCCGGGCGAAGGTCGTGAAGTTCGCCGGCTGCTACCACGGGCACGTGGACGCTCTGCTGGCCGCGGCGGGTTCCGGCGTGGCCACTTTCGGTCTGCCCGACACGCCCGGAGTGACCGGCGCCCAGGCCGGCGACACGATCGTCCTGCCGTACAACGACCTGGAGGCGGTCCGGGCCGCGTTCGCCGCGCACCCGGGCGAGATCGCCTGTGTGATCACGGAGGCCTCGCCGGGCAACATGGGCGTCGTCCCGCCGCTGGCCGGCTTCAACGCCGGCCTGAAGGAACTCTGCTCCGCGAACGGCGCGCTGTACATCTCCGACGAGGTCATGACCGGCTTCCGTACCTCCCGCGCCGGCTGGTACGGCGTCGACGGGGTGAAGCCGGACCTGATGACCTTCGGCAAGGTCATGGGCGGCGGCTTCCCGGCCGCGGCCTTCGGCGGCCGCGCCGACGTCATGGGGCACCTCGCCCCGGCGGGCCCGGTCTACCAGGCCGGCACGCTCTCCGGTAACCCGATCGCGACCGCCGCCGGCCTCGCACAGCTGCGCCTGCTGGACGCCGCCGCCTACGACACGATCGACGCGGTCTCGAAGGAGATCCAGGGGCTGGTGACCGGCGCGCTCACGAAGGAGGGCGTCGCGCACCGGCTGCAGACCGCCTCCAACATGTTCTCGGTCTTCTTCACGGCCGACGAGGTCCGGAACTACGACGACGCGAAGAAGCAGGAGGCGTTCCGCTTCAACGCCTTCTTCCACTCGATGCTGGCCGACGGGGTCTACCTGCCGCCGTCCGCCTTCGAGTCCTGGTTCGTCTCCACGGCCCACGACGAGCGTGCGATCGAGCGGATCGCCGCCGCGCTGCCGGCCGCCGCCCGCGCCGCCGCGGAGGCCACCGCATGAGCGCCACCGGCATGAGCCGCCCCGGCGGCGACGACATCACCGTCGTCCACCTGGTGCGCCACGGCGAGGTCGAGAACCCCGACGGTGTGCTCTACGGCCGCCGCTCGGGCTACCACCTGTCCGAGCTCGGCCGGCAGATGGCCGACCGGGTCGCCGAGCATCTGGCCGCCCGGGACATCACGTACGTCGTGTCGTCCCCGCTGGAGCGTGCCCAGGAGACGGCGCAGCCGGTCGCCAAGGGGCACGGTCTGGACCTGGCCACGGACGAGCGGTTGATCGAGGCCGCCAACGTCTTCGAGGGCAAGACCTTCGGTGTCGGCGACGGGGCCCTGCGGAAGCCGGGCAACTGGAAGCACCTCACCAACCCGTTCAAGCCGTCCTGGGGCGAGCCGTACGTCGAGCAGGTCGTACGGATGATGGGGGCGCTGGACGCGGCGAAGGACGCGGCCCGTGGTCATGAGGCGGTCTGCGTCAGCCACCAGCTGCCGATCTGGATCGTGCGCAGCTTCGTCGAGAAGCGGAAGCTGTGGCACGACCCGCGGCGGCGCCAGTGCACGCTGGCCTCGCTGACCTCGTTCACGTACCAGGGAGACAAGATCGTCTCGGTCGGCTACAGCGAACCGGCCCGCGATCTCGTACCGGCGCATCTGCTCGCGGGCGCGAAGCCGGTCAAGGGTGGGGCGAAGGCCTTCGGCGCGTAGCGCTCCGCGGGGGAGTGGTAGGTAAGCCGCGGGCCGGTGGGGGCTGGTCGCGCAGTTCCCCGCGCCCCTGGGCGCGTGGCCAAGTCGGAGCAGGCGGGTTCCGCCACGGCCCTTGGCGCGCCGAGATTCCCCGCGTAGCGCTCCGCGGGGAGAGTTGGTAGGTAAGCCGCGGACCGGTCGGGGCTGGTCGCGCGGTTCCCCGCGCCCCTGGGCGCGTGGCCAAGTCGGAGCGGGCGGGTTCCGCCGCGGCCCTTGGCGCGCCGAGATGCCCCCGCGTAGCGGTACGCGGGCCTCGGCGTACCGGGGTTCGGCGTGTGGAGGTTCTGCGCCCGTACGTTCGAGGCGCGGCCCGCCGGGTACACCCATCAGGGCGATCGGATGACGTGAAGTCATCTGGTCGCCCTGAAATTTTTGTGCTAATTCCCGGAACCTCCTTGTTCCTCCCTGCATCTCACTCATTGTCGGTTTGGATGACCATTCGGTCAGACGTGAGTGCGAATGGGGACGTCATGCGAGGGATCAGTCGAAGGGGACTACTGGGGGCGGGCGTTGGGGCGGCGGCGGCGCTGGGGGTGGCCGGGTGCAGTACCAACAACGGCAAATCGGGTGATTCGATACCCGGCAAGGGTGGTGACGCCTCGGGATCCCCGAGTGCGCCCGCACCCACCGAGAAGGAGGCCAAGCTCATCGGTGACGGTTCCACCGCCGACACCGGAAAGCAGCCGAACCAGTCCGACGCCCCCGTGCCGCTCGAACCCGGCCAGGCCCCGCCGCAGTTCGTGATCTTCTCCTGGGACGGTGCCGGCGAGGTCGGCAACGGCCTCTTCCCGCGCTTCCTCGAACTCGCCAGGAGTCACGACGCCGCGATGACCTTCTTCCTCTCCGGGATCTACCTTCTTCCGGAGTCGAAGCAGGACCTCTACCGCCCGCCGAACAACCGCGTCGGCGCCTCCGACATCGGCTACCTCACCGACGACCACATCAAGGACACCCTCAAGAACGTCCGCCAGGCCTGGCTCGACGGACACGAGATAGGCACCCACTTCAACGGCCACTTCTGCGCCGGCTCGGGCTCCGTCGGCAACTGGACCCCGGCCCAGTGGCAGAGCGAGATCGACCAGGCGACGAAGTTCGTCACCGAGTGGAAGACCAACAGCGGCTGGACCGACCTCGACCCGCTGCCCTTCGACTACCGCAAGGAGCTCGTCGGCGGCCGCACCCCGTGTCTCCTCGGCCAGGACAACCTGCTTCCCACCGCGAAGCGGCTCGGCTGGCGCTACGACGCCAGCTCCCCCGGCGGCCGCCAGATGTGGCCGGACAGGCGCCAGGGGATCTGGGACCTCCCGCTGCAGGCCGTGCCCTTCCCCGGACACTCCTTCGAGGTCCTCTCGATGGACTACAACATCCTCGCCAACCAGTCGAAGAACACGACCAAGGGGATGCCCTCGCGCTACCCGGGCTGGCGCAAGCAGGCCACCGAGGCGTACCTCGAGGGCTTCCGGCGCGCCTACGGATCCAACCGCGCGCCCTTCTTCATCGGCAACCACTTCGAGCAGTGGAACGGCGGCATCTACATGGACGCCGTCGAGGACGCGCTCAAGGGCATGGCCGGCAAGAAGGACGTCCGGCTGGTCTCGTTCCGGCAGTTCGTGGACTGGCTGGACGTGCAGGACCCCAAGATCCTCGCCAAGCTCCGTACTCTCGAGGTCGGACAGTCGCCCGCGGGCGGCTGGAACGCCTTCCTGAAGGCCGCTTAGGCCTCGTACGTCCCTTAAGCCCCCTTGACAAGGGGCTTTACGGGCACCCAGGGGGGTGCCCAAGATCCCCCAAACGCCCATGCGAAACTTTTCACATGAGCCTTAGCCGCGCCTCGCGTCGCACCCTGCTCGCCGTCGGAACGCTGTCGGCCGCCCTCGTGCTGTCGGCCTGCACATCGGACAACAACGGCAAGTCCGGCGGCGGTGGCGGAACCAACTTCGTGACCAACACGGGGGGTGTCTCCACCGTCGCCAAGGGCGAGCGCACGGCGCCCAACAAGATCGCGGGCGAGACGCTGGGGGGCGAGAAGCTCGACCTCGCCGACCTCAAGGGCAAGGTCGTCGTGTTGAACGTCTGGGGCTCCTGGTGCCCGCCCTGCCGCGCCGAGGCCCCGAACTTCACCAAGGTCGCGAACGACCTCAAGGCCAAGGGCGCGGAGTTCGTCGGGATCAACACCCGCGACTTCAACAAGCAGCCCGCGCTCGCCTTCGAAGAGGACTACGAGGTCCCGTACCCGAGCCTCTACGACCCGCACGGCAAGCTGATCCTCAACGGCTTCCCCAAGGGCACGCTCAACCCGCAGGCCATTCCCTCCACCGTCGTCCTCGACAAGGACGGGAAGATCGCCGCCCGCTCCCTCATGGCCCTCGACGAGAAGAAGCTCCGCTCGATGATCGAGCCGCTTCTCGCGGAGAAGTGATCCGGTGAACGAGACGGTCTTCAGCGGGGCACTCCTCCTCGCCCTGCCCATCGCCGTCCTCGGCGGCCTGGTCTCCTTCTTCTCCCCGTGCGTCCTGCCGCTCGTCCCCGGCTACCTGAGTTACGTGACCGGCGTCACCGGCACCGACCTGGCCGAGGCCAAGCGCGGCCGGATGGCCGCCGGCGCCTCCCTCTTCGTCCTCGGCTTCTCCGCCGTCTTCGTCTCCGGCGGCGCCCTCTTCGGCTACTTCGGCTCGACGCTCCAGGAGTACCGCGACACACTCACCACCGTGCTCGGTGTGCTGATGATCGCGCTCGGCGTCTTCTTCCTCGGCCTCATGCCCTGGTTCACCCAGCGGGAGTTTCGCTTCCACCGGAAGCCCGTCACCGGACTCGTCGGCGCTCCGCTGCTCGGCGCGCTCTTCGGCATCGGCTGGACCCCGTGCATCGGCCCGACGCTCGCCTCCGTCAATGCACTCGCCGCGCAGGAGGCCAGCGCCGGGCGCGGCGCACTGTTGACTGTGGCGTACTGCGTCGGCCTGGGCGCCCCCTTCATCCTCGCCGCGGTCGCCTTCCGCAAGGCGCTGGGAACCTTCGGCTGGGTCAAGAAGCACTATGTGTGGGTGATGAGAATCGGCGGCGGCATGATGATCGTGACCGGTCTGCTGCTGCTGACAGGAGCGTGGGACAGCATGGTCTCCACGATGCAGGGCTGGTCCAGCGGCTTCACGGTGGGGATCTGAGAGTTCCGATGAGCAAGACCGAAACCGAAACACACGATCTCGGCGAAGCCGGGGCCCAGCTGTCGACCGCTCCCAAGGAGGAGACCGTCGTCGGCGGTCCCGCCCTCGGGGTCGTCGGCTGGATCCGCTGGTTCTGGCGGCAGCTGACCTCGATGCGGGTCGCGCTGATCCTGCTCTTCCTGCTCTCCCTCGGCGCGATCCCCGGCTCGCTCATCCCGCAGACCAGCGCGGACGAGCTGAAGGTGCAGACCTTCAAGGAAGCCCACGAGACGCTCACGCCGATCTACGAGAAGCTCCAGCTCTTCGACGTCTACAGCTCGGTGTGGTTCTCCGCGATCTACATCCTGCTGTTCGTCTCCCTCATCGGCTGCATCGTGCCGCGCAGCTGGCAGTTCGTCGGCCAGCTCCGCAGCCTGCCGCCCGGTGCCCCCGGCCGCCTCACCCGGCTGCCCGCGTACACGACCTGGCGCACCGAGGCCGAGCCCGAGCAGGTCCGGGAGGCCGCGCTCGCCCTGCTCAAGGGCCGCCGGTTCCGCGCGCACACCGTCAAGGACGCCGTCGCCGCGGAGAAGGGCTATCTGCGCGAGGCCGGAAACCTGGCCTTCCACATCGCCCTGATCGTGATGCTGGTCGCCTTCGCCTGGGGGCAGCTCTTCAAGTCCGAGGGCGGCAAGCTGATCGTCGAGGGCGACGGCTTCTCCAACATCCTTCCCCAGTACGACGACTTCCGGTCCGGCTCGCTCTACAGCACCGAGGACCTCGCGCCGTTCGGCTTCCAGCTGGACAGCTTCACCGGTACGTACGAGAAGAGCGGCCCGCAGCGCGGCACCCCGCGCACCTTCGAGGCCGCCGTCACGTACTCCGAGGCGGGTGGCACCGAGAAGAAGGCGGTCATCCGCGTCAACGAGCCGCTGGAGGTCGGCGGCTCCAAGGTGTACCTGATCTCCCACGGGTACGCCCCCGTGTTCACCGTCAAGGACGGCCGGGGCAAGGTCGTCTTCCACGGAGCCGTACCGCTGCTGCCGTTCGACAACAACATCACCTCCACCGGCGCGATCAAGGTGATGGACGGCTACCGCGACAAGAACGGCAAGAAGGAACAGCTGGGCTTCCAGGCCTTCTTCGTGCCGACCTTCGCGGGCGCCGGCAAGGGCGACATGTTCTCGCAGTTCCCTGCGCTCGACTTCCCCGTCATGGCGCTCACCGGCTTCCACGGCGATCTGCGCGTGAACTCCGGGCTGCCGCAGAACGTGTACCAGCTCGACAAGTCCAAGATGACCCAGTTCGAGGTCGAGGGCGGCACGGGCACGGCCAACCGGCTGCTGCCCGGCGAGACGATGAAGCTGCCCGACGGTGCCGGCTCGATCACCTTCGAGAAGGACATCAAGGAGTGGGCGAGCTTCCAGGTCTCCCAGCAGCCCGGCAACGGTCTCGCCCTCACGGGTGCGATCGCCGCGATCGCCGGCCTGACCGGATCGCTGTTCATCCAGCGGCGCCGGGTCTGGGTCCGGGCCGTTCGGGGGAAGGACGGCGTCACCGTCGTCGAGATGGCGGGTCTTGGCCGGAGCGAGTCCGCCAAGCTCCCGGAGGAGCTGGCCGAACTCGCGGTCACGCTCAACGCACAGGCGCCGACCGCGCCCGAACCTGCCACAGCAGAAGCCGAAGGGGCTGAGAAGTGAATCTCGCCGCCGTGAGTCTCGCAGCCGAGACCAACGAGAGCCTGGCGCGGATGAGCGACATGCTCATCTACTCGTCGATGGCCGTCTACACCTTGGCCTTCTTCGCGCACATCGCCGAGTGGGTGCTCGGAAGCCGGAGCAAGGTCGGCCGTACGGCCGCCGCGCTGACCCGGCCGGCCGGGGAGGCCTCCGCCCCCGCCGTCACCGTCCAGGTCAAGACGGCCGGGGGCACCGCCGTCCTCGACAAGCCCAAGGTCGTCACCCGGTCCGGCGCCGGAGTCCGCGACGTGCCCGACGGCCCCGGCGCGGCCGGCGGCACGGTCAAGGGCGATCTGTACGGCCGTATCGCCGTCTCACTGACCGTGCTCGCCTTCCTCATCGAGGCGTCGGGCGTGGTCACCCGGGCGCTCTCCGTGCAGCGGGCCCCCTGGGGCAACATGTACGAGTTCTCCACCACCTTCTCCACGGTGGCGGTCGGCGCGTACCTCGGCTTCCTCGTCGCCAAGAAGAACGTGCGCTGGCTCGGCCTGCCGCTGGTCACCACGGTCCTGCTCGACCTGGGCATGGCCACCACCTGGCTGAAGACCCCCAGTGACCAGCTGGTCCCCGCGCTCGACTCGTACTGGCTGTGGATCCACGTCTCCACCGCGATCTTCTGCGGCGCGGTCTTCTACCTGGGCGCCACCGCCACCCTGCTGTACCTCTTCCGCGACTCGTACGAGAACAAGCTCGCGACCGGCGGGAACCCGGGCGCCTTCGCCCGCTCCGTCATGGAGCGGCTGCCCTCGGCGGCCTCGCTCGACAAATTCTCGTACCGGGTCAACGCGGCGATCTTCCCGCTGTGGACCTTCACGATCATCGCCGGCGCGATCTGGGCCGGCGACGCGTGGGGCCGCTACTGGGGCTGGGACGCCAAGGAGGTCTGGTCCTTCATCACGTGGGTCGGCTACGCGGCGTATCTGCACGCGCGCGCGACGGCCGGCTGGAAGGGCCGCAAGGCCGCGTACATCGCGCTCATCGCCTTCGGTTGCTTCCTCTTCAACTACTACGGCGTCAACATCTTCGTGAGCAGCAAGCACTCCTACGCGGGCGTGTGAGCGGGCGCGGGCGGGTGAGCTAGCGCTTCCCCGGTCCCGGCGCGACGCTGGAGGTATGAGCGAGATACCTCGGGGCAGGTACGAGACCCATGACGGCGACGCTCATCTGCTGCGGTTCGTGGTGGATCTCCCGCACCAGGCGGTGCGGGTCTGGGCGGCCGTCGCGACTCCCGAGGGTCTGCCGCAGTGGCTCTGCGCGGCGGATCCGCTGGAGCCGAGGCTCGGCGGAGCGGTGACGCTGCGCTGGCTGAACGGAGACACGGTGGTCTCGGGGCGGGTGACGGCCTGGGACCCGGAGCTCGTGGCCGAGTACACGGTCGATCCGCCGCACGGTCGGATCCGGTTCCATCTGGAACCGGCCGAGCGCGGCGGGTCGACCGTGCTGCGTTTCACCAACGAGATGCGTGGGACGCAGGAGGAGAAGCTGGACGTCCTGGCGGGGTGGCACGACCACTTCGAGCGGCTGGCGGCGGCGTTGGACGGTCGCCCGACGGACTGGCGGGAGTGGACCGCCGAGCGCTGGCAGCACCTCCGGGACCTGTACCAGCGGGACGAGGCGCCGTGGCCGAAGTGGGAGCCGTGAGCGCCCCCGCGGGTCACGGCAGGGCGTCGAGGCCGTCCTCGCGGACCCGTACCGCCAGGTCGATCTTGGTGTGGGCGGGGCGGCCCGCGCGCTGGTACTTCTCCTTGACCTGATCGAGGTAGTACTTGGCGGTGTTGGGGCTGATCCGGGCTCGGCGGGCCGTCGCCTTGAGCGTCAGCCCGGAGGCGTAGTCGAGCAGCACCTGCAGCTCCCGTGGGGCCAGTCGCGGCCGCTCGGGCCGTGTGTCGTGCGCCAGCGCGAAGGCCAGCTCGGCGGAGTGCGCACGGCCTTCCGATGCGACCTCCCCGATCGCCGTCACCAGGGAGTCCAGGGCGTGGTCCTTGGTCAGATAGCCGTCCGCCCCGGCGGAGAACGCGGCGACGATACGGGACCGGTCGGCGACCGTGCTGATGACGAGGACCCGCGGTCCCGCCGCCCGCAGCTTCCGGACGTTCTCCTCGGCCACGGAGCCGTCCTGGAGCACCAGGTCGAGCAGGACCACGTCCGCGTGGCGGCCGGGGCCGGCGAGCAGCTCGTCCACGGTGGCCGCGCAGCCGAGCATCCGCAGGTGCGGCACCGGCTCCAACCAGGAGCGGAGCCCGTCGAGGAGCATCCGGTCGTCGTCGACCGCCGCCACGCCGGTCACGGGCCGACCCGCCACAACCGAGCCGCGCGGCCCGCCCGTCGCGCCCTCGATCCCGCGAGAGCCGGCCGCGCTCGGGTCGTCCGACGGGCCGGCCGTGCTCGGGTTGTCCGTCGTGCCCGCCGCGCTCGGGTCGTCCGACGTGCGCGCCGCGCTCGGGCCGGCCGTCGTGGCCGGCGCGTCGTCCCTCATGCCGGCCACCGCAGCTCGACCCGGGTGCCCTCGCTCGGGGCGCTGTCCACCTCGGCGGCGCCGCCGATCTCCCGCATCCGCGCGTGCATCGACCGCCGCAGCCCGGTCCCGGTGCCCGTTCCCGTCCCTCGACCGCCCACCAGGACCGCCTCGGTGTCGAAGCCCCGGCCGCGGTCCACGACGGTGACCGTGACGCCACCGCCCCGCCCGGTCGCGGTGACGTACGCGGCCGATGTCCCGGCATGGCGCCGTACGTTGTTCAGCGCCTCCGTCACCGCGGCGGTCAGCGCGGCCGCCACGGGGCCCGGGAGCGGGGGCAGTTCGTGGTACTGGGCGGTGACCGTGAGGCCGAGACACTCCGCGGCCGCCACCACGTCCTCCAGGGCTTCGCCCGCCGGCACCTCGGCACCCTCCCTCTCGTCTCCCGCCTCCGCCTGCTCCGACCGCTGGACCAGCCGTCGGAGATAGGCCGCCTCCCGGGCGCACCGCTCCCGCACCCCCGGCGCGTTGGCGTCCACCCGGCCGGAGGCGATCGTGGTCAGCGTGGCCAGGACCGTGTCGTGCAGGGCCCGGTGGTGGGCCATCCGTTCGGCCTGCCGGGCCCGCTCGGCCTCGGCCCGTACCGCCTGCTCGCGCGCCTCGTCGAGCAGGGTGCCCTGGCGGTGCAGGTACCACCAGAAGACGCGGGCCATCACGGCGGAGGAGAGCACCGACACGAGGTGCCCGGTGAGCGGCCGTGCCGCGTCCGTCTGCAGCTGGGCGGCCACATGGGCGGCGAGGATCAGCACCACCGCGCAACCGGCCTGCCGCGCCGTCAGCCCGGCCGCCGCCGCGGCGGCGGCCGACCCGCCGAGCAGCAGTGCCCAGAACCCCGTGCCCGGCACATGTCCGCCGCTCGCCCACAGCACCGCGTGCGGCAGCAGGCAGCCCGTCAGCAGCACATCGGCCCACACGAGACGCGGGCCGAACCCGCCCTGCGCGTACCCCGCCCCGTACAGCAGCAGGCTGGTGCCCAGCGCCACGCCGAGGAGCGCCCGGACGGCGACCCCGGCGGTGGGTGCGTGTACGAGGGCGGTGATGCCGGCTGTCAGATGACTGGCCCGGTACAGACCGGTGGCAAGAAGCATGAATCGCTGCGCCCGTTGCAGCCCTGACCCCACCAAACCCCCCTGAAAAGACGGGTACCGGGGGCTCAGTGGATCTCGCTAGCTTCCTTGGCGTCAAGGCAATCCCCAGCCAGGAGGAAAACGTGGCTCGAAGAACGTTCCGTCGGCTCGGCAGGCATGGATTCGTGGCCTCGCTGGTCGCGCTCTTCACCCTGCTGATCCCGACCGCGGCACACGCCGACTACAACCCGAACGTGCGCTACACGAGCTCGCCGTACAACGCGGCGATCCACGAGATCCGGGCGTCCTACAGCTGGCAGTGCCTGGACATCCGCGGTGAGTCGACCAGCGTCGGTGCGGTCATCCAGAGGTACGACTGCAAGGGCCGGCACCACCAGCGCTTCGTCTTCTACCCGATGGGCGGGGAGAACTTCGCCGTCGGCACCTACGGCGGCGCCATGTGCCTGGGAACCCCGAACGCGAGCAAGGCCCCGGGGACCGGCGTCATCCAGGCCACCGGCGGCAACTGTCTGACCCTGCGCTGGAAGGACCGCGGCTCCAACCACTGGGAGATGGTCGAGGTGGGCACCGGCCAGTGCCTGCTCGACACCGGACGGCGCAGCCAGGTGGTGCTCGGTGCCTGCGGCGGCGTCGGCGAGCCCTGGCCGTCCCTGTGGACCCCGAGGTTCGACGGCTACTTCAACTACCCCGGCGGCTTCTAGCCGAAGGCGGCCGCCGGGTACCCTCCGGGACCCGGCGGCCGCTCGGCATCGGTCCGGATGGATCAACCGCCTTGCGGGGGAAGACAGTTCTTCGTGGGCGGCTTGCCCTCCGGCCAGGCCATCTGGACGAACCTCTGCGAGCCGTCCTGGGCCAGCTCCACGATCGGGACCGCCTTGTTGAAGGGGTTGCCGTAGTTGTCCAGACAGATCCAGCCGCTCGCGCCGTCGACCCGGAGCGAGCCCTTGACCTGGGGCCACTGGGTGACCACGTCCGCCAGCTCCGGGTACTGCGCGCCCTGCGGGGTCGCCTGGCGGATGGCGTGCACCGCCGTCGCCATGGCGTCGTACGCGACGATCGCCTGCCCGTCGGCGAGCGCGACCGGCTCCTTCGATGCGCGGGCGATGTCCGTCAGGAACGTGTCGTACGCGGCCGTCGAACCGCCCGTCCCCGCCACCGGCCGGCCCGGCGCCGGCTTCCAGGCGTCCGGGTGCGCCAGCGAGGCGTAGCGGACGGTCAGCTTCGCCTTCAACGCTGCCCGGTTGAGCTTGCGGTCCGCTCCCAGGTACGAGCCCTCGTCACCGGTCAGGATCGTGAACGCCCGCTCCGCGCAGCCGCGCGAGCCGAGCGCGTTGATGAACTGCCGCAGCTGGGTGTGCCGGCCCGCGAAGAAGACCGTCTCCGCGTTCGTGTCGCAGATCAGATGAGTGATCTGGCGGAAGGTGTTCGCCGTCGTGCCCTCCTCCGTCGGGTCGGCGGGCGAGGTGAACAGCTGCGGCTCGTACGGCGCGCCCTTCAGCGAGGCCGCGAAAGCGGACTTCAGCGTGTCCGTGTAGTGGTCGCCGGTCCGGGTGTCCTGGACCAGCAGCGCCTTGGACGCCTCGACCTTCCCGAAGTGCGCGAGCGCCTTGGCCTCGTCGCCGTTGGTGGGGGAGACGCGGGCGAGGCCGGGGAAGCGGTTGTTGCCGGCGCCGGGGCCGTTGGCGATGTCGTCGGCGGTGATGGTTGTGCCGACGACGGCGATGCCCGCGCCGGTCAGCGCCGCCACCGCCTGCCGTATCTCGGTGGAGGAGGTGGCCACCCCGGAGACCGCCCGCAGCCGGTCCTCCCCGCCCGTCATCGTCTTCAGCCGGTCCACCGTCGTACGCCAATGGGCGTTGCCCTTGCCGGTGTTGGCGAGGACGAGCCGGATCTTCGGGGTCTCGCTGTTGGACTCGTGGTTGGCGCGGTACTGCCGGGCGTAGGCGCCCTGCACCTCGTGCAGGACCTTGGCCTGCATCCCGGCGTCCGGCGAGGTCAGCGGCAGCAGCAGGGCGACCGTGGCGTACTCGCCGGACTTCAGGGCGCGGTTCTCCTCGCGGATCAGCCCGGCCACCTCGGTCAGGGACGAGACGCCGAAGTCGTATCCGTCGCCGTTGACGCCGACGCATTCCGTACTGCCCTCGGGCCGCTCCACGCCGGCGGCGCAGGAACGGTCCTCCGGGGTGGTGGCGCGGTTGACCACGTAACCGGTCAGCCCGCCGAGCACGGCCAGGACCACCACCGCCGTGGTGATCCTCTGGCGGGTGGTGTGCAGGAGGTGGAAGCGCAGCCAGGCGAACATGTCCTCAGACTCCGTCCTCGCGCGCCGGGGGCAGCGAGAGCTCCCGCCAGGCGCGGATGTCCGTCGGCCAGTGGGTGGCCGCGTCCCACAGCGGTCTGTTGCCCGTCAGATGGCGACCGGACAGCTGACGCAGCTCGAACGCCAGCTTCTCGATCACCTCGCCGTCGGGCAGGGCGAGCGGGTCGGTCAGCAGCCAGACCGCGTGCAGCAACCGCCGCAGCCGCAGATGGAGTTCGGTGGTGTCGGCGTCGAGTCCGGCCGGCATCAGATCGGGCGGCCGCTGCCCGAGCGCGACGGCGCGGCGCGGATCCGGGCCCGTCCGGTCGCGGGTGCGCGGGTACGGGGCGGAGGCGATGAACCGCAGCCGCCCCAGCCACTGCTCGATGTCCGGGCGGGAGAACGTGACCCGTAGATGGGTCACGGCCTGCTGGGTGCGGCCGAGGGCCAGTTCGTGGTGCAGCCGGTACGCGAGCCCCGCCTCCAGGTCGTAGTGCCGGTGCAGGGTCTCGTGGACGGCCCGCCAGGTCGCGTACCCCTCGCCGTCCTCGAACCGCAGCCGGTGCAGCAGCAGGGCGCGCAGCAGCGGATCGGCGACGAAGTGCTCAGGGCTCTCGGGCCAGCCCTCGGCGCGCAGCCGGTCGCGGACCTCCAGCGCCATGTCCCCGTCCGGGGACTCCCCGGGCAGCCGGGTGTGGGCGAGGAGCCGCGCGGACGTCTCGTCGTGGGCAGCGGCCAGCACCGCGAGCCGGCCGTGGTGCTCCCCGGGCAGCAGCTCCCCGAGCAGCGTCGGCGCGACCGGCACCGGCGGGGCGTCCTCGCGCAGCTCCACCTTCAGATCGAGCAGCCCGCCCGGAGTGAGGGCCGGGCGGAGCTCCGCGGGCGTCTCGCCCGCGGTGCGGCCGAGCAGGGTCACTCCCAGCGGGCGCCCGCCGGTGAGCCGGTGGACGCCCCGGGCCAGGTCGGCGGGGGTCCGGCCGGCCGGGTCGTGCCGGTCGAACGCGGACTGGGCGTGCGCGGGGGAGAGCGGGGTGAGTTCGACGGCGAGGATGCCGGAGGTGACGTCCGTGCCGCGCGGGCAGGCGGCCAGCCGGGCGGTCTCGGGCAGCCTCAGCCGGGTCGCGCGCCGCATTCCCTCGTGGTCAAGGACCCGGGAGGAGGCGAGGACGACGACCCGGTCGCGACGTCCGGCGGCGCGGTCCCGGAGGATCGGTTCGATCAGGCGACGGCCCAGCGGTTCATGGGCGTTGTCGAGGAGGAGGACGGGCCGGCCGCTGCGGGCGCCGGCCCGCAGCAGCCCGGTGAAGGCCCGGTACAGGTCCTCGACGAGCGCTCCGACGAGGAAGCTCTCGGCCTCCTGGCGGCGCCGACCGCCCTGCTCGAAGTCGTTGGCGAGGTACTGGAGGCCGATCTTGCCGCGGCCGCCGGCGTTGCGGTAGTTCCCGTACCAGCTCTCCGACCTGCGCTGGCTGCGGCCGAAGACCTCCTCCAGGACGGTCTCCACGGTCGCCTCGGCGAGGAGTCCGGCCATCGGCGCGGTGGCCTCGGCGAAGTTGGCGGCCAGCTTGCTGAGGACCTTGGTGACCCAGGTGGCTCCGGCGCCCTTCGCCGCGTCGACGGTCGCGAGGACCGGCCCGAGGCGCTGCAGATCGTGCCGGGCCCGCTCCTCGTCCTCCCTCGACCAGCTGGTGGAGGCGACGGCGACCAGGCCGAGCGACAGCCGCGGGAACTCCACCGGCGCGCTGGCGAACCCGCGCGGCGCGAGCTGCCCGGCGAGCTCGGCGAGCGCGCCGGTGAGCTCGTTCCAGCCGGGCCCGTGGTCGGCGGGCGGCTCGATGTGCGCGCAGTCGAGGAGGGCGAGCGGAGTGGCCCCCTTGTAGGCGTTGCGCACCTGCTTGAGCAGGGCCGTCTTGCCCATGCCGCGGCCGCCGGTGAAGACGGTGACCGGCGGGTCGTCGCCGTGCTCGTACGCGGTGCGGGCGAAGCGGTACGGGGTCAGCCCGACGAGCCGCGCGGCGAGTCCGGAATCCTGGAAGACCGCCTCGCGGCCGTACAGCTCTCTGTCCACCCTCTGCCACCCCCGTCACAGACAACTACAGGATATCGACAGAGAGTTGGGAAAGCGGCAGCCTTTTCGACTCCGTTGTGGAGCTGTTGTCACTCCGTGGCGATGGCGTCGAGCTGGGCCCTCAGGTAGCTGTGTGACTCGATGCCGTGGATCGTGGTCCCCGGATCGCACTCGTAGAAGTACACCAGCGACATCAGCTCCTCGGCGGGCGCGTCGGCCGGCGGCGGTAGCACCCGGTGGCGTCCCGAACGCCACCGCCCGCCGGTCCAACCCGCCATCACATCACCGATGTTGACGGTGAACGCGGCGGGATCGTACGGAGCGTCCTGCCAGCCGCCGGCGTCGGTGAAGACCTGCAGACCGCCCTTGCCCGCCTCCCGGTCCAGGACGGTGACCGTGCCGAAGTCGGTGTGCGGGCCGATCCGGAACTGGCCCGGCTCCGGCTCGCCGGTCCGCTCCCGGCCGGGGTACCAGTTGATGTTGAAGCCGAAGGTGGGGTGCCCGGTGTGCCGGGTGAAGAAGTCCCGCTCCTCGCCGAGCGCCTCGCCGAGCAGGTCGAGGATGTGGTCCGACAGTGCCCGCATCTGCGCCAGGTACGTCTGGACCAGCGGTTTCAGCTCGGGCACCTCGGCGGGCCAGGTGTTCGGCAGGAACCACTCGGCGTCCACGGCCGGATCCCCGGTCGGTTCGTCCGCCGCGAAGGAGAGCGACTCCTTCAGATCCGGCGGGGTCGCCGTGCCCTCCGCGTACCCGTTGGCCTCCGCGCCCGGCCCGAGCCAGCCCCGCCCGCCGACCCGCACCGCGTACGGCTCCTTGACGGCGGGCGGGAGGTGGAAGAAGCGCCGGGCGACCGCCCGGATCTCCGCCCGCAGACCGGGGTCGACGCCGTGCCCGCCGACCAGCAGGAAGCCGGCCTCGCGCAGGGCCCGGTCGACCGCGGGCAGCTGCCCGGCCGGATCGCGGGTCAGATCGATCGTCGGAAGGCGCGCTTCAGTCATCGCCGATGTCCTCGTTCCACAGTGCCGGATGCCTCTCGATGAACTCCCCCATCAGCGCGGCGCATTCGGGGTCGTCGAGCACCACGACCTCGACGCCGTGCTCGGCCAGCCAGTCGTGCCCGCCGTGGAAGGTCTCCGCCTCCCCGACGACGACCCGCGAGATCCCGAACTGCCGCACCAGACCGGAGCAGTACCAGCACGGCGACAGGGTGGTCACCATCGTCGTGCCCCGGTACGAGCGCTGCCGGCCGGCCGCCCGGAAGGCGGCGGTCTCCGCGTGCGTCGACGGGTCCCCGTCCTGCACGCGCCGGTTGTGCCCGCGTCCGAGCAGCGTCCCGTCCGCCCCGTACAGCGCGGCCCCGATCGGGATCCCGCCCTCGGCGAGCCCGGCGCGCGCCTCGGCGACGGCGGTGGCGAGCCACCGGCGGGCCTGTTCCATGTCCACGGGTGGACTCTTCCCCGGCGGGGCGGAGGTATCACGCGCCGCGCGGGGGAGGGGTCACTCCTGCCCGGGGGCGTGAGGGGTGACGTAGGAGCCCTTGCCGCGCACGGTGATCACCAGACCGCGCTCGCGGAGTTCCTGGGTGGCCCGACGGGCCGTGAGCCGGGCAACGCCGTACTCCTCGGCGAGGCGGTTCTCGGAGGGGATCGGGCGATCAGGGGCGAGCGTGCCGGCGGCGATCTGCTTGCTGATGATCTCGGCCAGCTGGATGTAGAGCGGTGTGGCGCTGTACGGATCCAGGGGACCGCTTGCGGTGGAGTGTTCGCTCATGTGTCCAACATAGAGCGATAGGCATCTACACGATCGGGTGGATCTCTCAGCACTTGTATACAGAGGACTGTGAGGAACCTCTAGGTTCGTGGACACCGAAGACCCCGGCGACCGCTGCAACCGGCCCCGGGGCATGGCCACCAACTACCAACGGAGTTGATGACGTGCGGAACCCTATCGCGCACGCACTGGGCTGGGCGCTGATCCCCGCCCTCCTCTGGCTGCTGACGCTCACGCTGCCGCCCACCGGAACGCGCAGGCACCGCCCGGGCCCGGTCCGGCCGACCCGCTCGCCGCGCCACCGAGCCCCCGGCCGGCGATCCCCGTACGCCCGCGAACAGTCGACGCTCCTCGACGGAGGCCAGTCACGACTGGCGCGCCCCTACATGGCCGGCCCGCCCGACGCGCGGGCGGTCCAGCGCAGGCGGCGGCAGGCGCTGTGGCTGGCCACCGTCGGGCTGGACGTCGACCAGCGGGACATCCACGCGGGCGGAGCCCAATGAGCCGCTGCGGCGCGCGGCGGTCCGTATTCGCCGTCGCGGAGGCGGTGCGGCCGGTCTGCGCGGGCTCGGTCTGTGTGCTCGCCGTGGGGCACGACGGTCCGCACCGTGACCGCGCGGGGGACGCCTGGTGGGTGACCCCGGAGATCGCCGATGCCGTGAGCGTGGCTTTCTTCGCCCGGGCCCTCGAGGCCGCTCCCGAGCCGGAGTTCCGCTCTCCGCGCTGCATCGTCGGCCGCCACGACCGCTGCCGGGACCACGAGCCCCGCGACACCGGCGTCCGGGGCGTCCGCCATCTCGTGTGCGGGTGCCTCTGCCACCCGGCGAGGCCCGTCCCTCCCGGCGAGAGGTCGCCGTGACGCCCAGTGCCTGACGGCGATCGAAGTGCCCCGGAGGGCGTCCCCTATTGGTCGTCGACACGCCACTCCAACGGACGTGACCTTCGTGACCAGGGGTGGACTCCCTCGTTCGCCTCGCAAGACCCTCGCTCACCATGACTGAAGGAGACCCAGTGAGGAACGTCAGCCGAATGTCGCTCATGGCCGTTGTGGTCACGGCACTCGCACCGCTCGGATCGGGTATGGCCCTCGCCGATGCGGATGCCAAGGCGGCGACCAGCGGTTCGGGCATCCTGTCCGGGTTCGCCATCCAGGATGTCAACCATCGGCCGAACAACAACTGTGCCAACACCGGGGCTTCTGCTTCGCAGGACGTCCCTTATGGCGGAATCTCCGAGTTGTCCGTCGTGGATGTGGAGCCTGTCCTCGCTCAGATCTCCGCCTTCAACCCCGCCTTCGGCAACACCTGCAGCAACTCCGAAGGCGGCCACCCGGAGGGGCAGCACCACTACGAGGGCAGGTAGTCGGTACGGAGCTTCGAAGTCTGTGAGTCGTCCGTGGGACGTGCCGGCGATGGCCGGTGCGACCACGCCGACGCCGACGACGGCGTGGTACGCCAGGGCTGGGAGCTGCTGGGCGCAGCTCCCAGCGGCGTGACCGGGTCACGCCGCGCGCTCGGTCCCGCCCCAGGGCGGCGTAGACCGATACGAGATCGGTCGCGCCACCCGGTCGGCGTCCCCGGGGCCGGGGCCGGCACAGGCCCCCATCGGACGCGCCGATCGCCCCCATCGGCAGGACGCCCCACTGGCTCGTGGACCGGATCCCGCCGCTCTCCGTAGCGTCGTGGGCATGAGAAACGAGACCAGGGGAACCGTCGAACTGACCCTCGCCATGGTGCTCTCCGGCACCCTCGGCATCTTCGTCGTCGAGTCCGGGGCGTCGCCCTTCGACGTGGTGTTCTTCCGGTGCCTCTTCGGGGCCGCCGCCCTCGGCGCGTACAGCCTCGCCCGGGGCTACCTCACCGGACACGGCTTCACGCCGAAGAAGCTCGGACTCGCCGTGCTCGGCGGGGTGTTCATCGTCTTCAACTGGGTCTTCCTCTTCGAGGCGTACGAAGCCACCTCGATCTCCTTCGCCACCGTCGTCTACCACACGCAGCCGTTCTTCCTGGTGATCTTCGGGGCCGTGCTCTTCCGGGAGCGGATCACGGCGGCGAAGCTCGGCTGGCTCGGTCTCGCCTTCGTCGGGCTCGTGCTGGTCTCCGGCATACGGCCCGGGGACACCGCCTCCCTCAAGGGGCTCGGTCTCGCGCTCGCCGCCGCCGTGCTCTACGCGCTGTCGACGATCGTCACCAAGCGGATCACCGGCGTCCGGCCCCACCTGATCGCCCTCGTACAGGTCCTGGCCGGCATCCCGCTGCTGCTGCCCTTCGCCGACTTCGGCGCCGCCTCCCGGCTCGGCGCCGGGTGGGGCTGGCTCGCCGGGCTCGGACTCATCCACACGGGGCTCATGTACGTCCTGATGTACGCGGCGTACCAGAAACTGCCCACCGCGAAGATCGCCGTGCTCGCCTTCACCTACCCCGCCGTCGCGATGTTCGCCGACTGGGCGGTGTACGGGCACCACATCGGCCTCGTCCAGGCGCTCGGCGTCCCGCTGATCGTCCTGGCGAGCCTGAAGGTCACCCTCGCTGCTCGGACACCAGCCGCCGCGCCTGCTCCACGAACAGCCGCACATGCGCCGGCAGCCGCTTCCCCCGCCGCCACGCGATCTGCGTGAAGAGCGTGAACGGCGGACGCCAGTCCAGCTCCACCAGTGCCCCGGACGCCAGCTCCTCGGAGACGGTGACCCGGGGCACCAGGGCGATGCCGAGCCCGCCCGCCACACCCCGCTTGGTCGCCTCGATCGTGCCGAACTCCATGAACGGCGGCGACCAGTCCCGAAGCTCTCGCTCGAACAGGTCGCGGTAGGGGCAGCCCGGCTCGGTCCCCACCAGCTGCGCCGCCGCCAGGTCCGCCGGCGTCAGATCCGTACGCCCCGCCAGCGGATGGCGCGGCGAGGCCACCAGCACCAGCGGCTCCTCGGCGAGGACCTCGCTCTCCAGGCCGGCGTGCTCCGTCTCCGGCTCCATCAGGAAGCCGATGTCGTACGTTCCCTGGCGCAGCGCCTGCCGGGTCTCGTCGCCGAGGGTCGGGCGCAGCGCCAACCGGACCTTTGGATAGCGGTGGTGGAACAACTCCAGAAGCGGCGGCAGCCGGTAGGAGGTCAGCGACTCCATCGTGCCCACCGCGATCGTCCCGGCCGGCTCCTCGGTCTCCACGACCGCGGCCCGCGCCTCCTCGGACAGCTCGATGATCCGGCGGGCATACGGCAGCAGCCGCTCACCGGCCTCGGTGAGCCGGATGCGGCTGCCGAGCCGTTCGAAGAGCTCCACGCCGAGCGAGGACTCCAGGGTGCGGACCTGGCTGGTCACGCTGGACTGGGCGTACCGCAGATCGGCGGCGGCGCGGGTGAAGGAGAGGACACCGGCGACCTTCTCGAAGGTGACCAGGAGCCGAAGCTCCATCAGCTGTCGCTGTCCTTGGCGTCGTCGCCCTGCTCGCGCTTCTTCAGCTCCTCCTCGCGGCGGCGCAGGTCCGCCTCCCAGTCCTTGAGGACGGCCTCGTCCTTCTTGTTCTCGTCCTTGAGGGACTTCAGGAAGTCGGGGTTGTCGTCGGGGGCGACCCACTCCTGGCGGTGGTTGCGGTGCCATTCGGAGGGTGTGCGGCCGCCGGCGGGGGCCTTGCGCATCTTGCCCGCGGCGAACCAGACGATCGGGCCCACGATCCAGAAGAGCAGGATGATGATGACCCAGACGACCTTGGGCAGATGCTTGGCCTCGTCCTCGGGGGTGTTGAGGCAGTCGATGAAGGCGTAGATCGTCAGCGCCAGCGGCAGGATGTACATCAGCGCCCTGAGCATGTGGGACAGCCCCCTGGAAGCAACGGCAGGGCTCGTTTCGAAGGCCCCGGTGACAGGCCAAGCGTAGCCCGTGGCGGATACTGACCCCTATGGCTTACGACGATCTCCGCTCGCTGCTCAGGGCGCTGGAGCGCGAAGGCGACCTCAAGCGCATCAAGGCCGAAGTCGATCCGTACCTGGAGGTCGGGGAGATCGTCGACCGGGTGAACAAGGCGGGAGGCCCGGCGCTCCTCTTCGAGAACGTCAAGGGCTCCGCCATGCCGCTCGCGATGAACGTCTTCGGGACGGACCGCCGACTGCTCAAGGCCCTGGGCCTCAAGTCGTACGGCGAGATCAGCGAGAAGATCGGCGGGCTGCTCAAGCCCGAGCTTCCGCACGGTTTCGTCGGGGTCCGTGAGGCCTTCGGCAAGCTCGGATCGATGGTCCACGTGCCGCCGAAGAAGGTGAAGGACGCTCCCGTCCAGGAGGTCGTCCTCACCGGCGACGACGTCGACCTGGACAAGCTGCCCGCGCTCTTCACCTGGCCCAAGGACGGCGGATCCTTCTTCAACCTGGGTCTGACGCACACCAAGCACCCGGAGACGGGTATCCGGAACCTCGGCCTCTACCGGCTGCAGCGTCACGACAAGCGCACCATCGGGATGCACTGGCAGATCCACAAGGACAGCCGCAACCACTATGCGGTGGCCGCGGCGCGCGGCGAGCGGCTGCCCGTCGCGATCGCCTTCGGCTGCCCGCCCGCGGTGACGTACGCGTCGACGGCGCCGCTGCCCGGCGACATCGACGAGTACCTGTTCGCCGGCTTCGTGCAGGGCAAGCGGATCGAGATGGTCGACTGCAAGACGGTGCCGCTCCAGGTGCCGGCGCAGGCCGAGGTCGTCATCGAGGGCTGGCTGGAGCCGGGCGAGATGCTCCCCGAGGGCCCCTTCGGCGACCACACCGGCTTCTACACGCCGCAGGAGCCGTTCCCAGCACTGAAGATCGACTGCGTGACGATGCGGAAGCGTCCGCTGCTCCAGTCGATCGTGGTCGGCCGGCCGCCGACGGAGGACGGGCCGCTCGGGCGTGCGACGGAGCGTTTCTTCCTGCCGCTCCTCAAGATCATCGTGCCGGACATCGTGGACTACCACCTGCCCGAGTCGGGCGGCTTCCACAACTGCGCGATCATCTCGATCGACAAGAAGTACCCGAAGCACGCGCAGAAGGTCATGCACGCCATCTGGGGCGCCCACATGATGTCGCTGACCAAGCTGATCGTCATCGTGGACAAGGACTGCGACGTGCACGACCTGCACGAGGTGTCCTGGCGCGCGCTCGGCAACACGGACTACGCCCGCGACCTCACGGTCGTCGAGGGCCCGGTGGACCATCTCGACCACGCCTCGTACCAGCAGTTCTGGGGCGGCAAGGCGGGAATCGACGCCACCAAGAAGCTCCCCGAGGAGGGCTACACCCGGGACGGCGGCTGGCCGGACATGGTGGAGTCGGACCCGGCGACGGCCGCCCTGGTGGACCGCCGCTGGAAGGAGTACGGCCTGTGACCACCGCGGCCGTACCCGGCGCCCAGCCGGGGCGTACGAAGGCGTTCCTGCGCCTGGTGATGATCGAGCACTCGGTCTTCGCGCTGCCGTTCGCGTACATCGCCTCGCTGACGGCGATGTTCCAGCTGGACAAGAACATCCACTGGGGGAAGCTGCTCCTCGTCACCATCTGCATGGTGGGGCTGCGGACGTTCGCCATGGCCTGCAACCGGATCATCGACCGCGAGATCGACGCCCGTAACCCGCGGACCGCCCAGCGCGAGCTGGTGACCGGCGCGGTGTCGGTGCGGTCGGCGTGGACGGGCGCCGGCATCGCGGTCGTCGTCTTCCTCGGAGCCGCGGCCCTGCTGAACCCGCTGTGCCTGGCCCTGGCGCCGCTCGCCGTGGTGCCGATGGTGGTCTATCCGTACGGGAAGAGGTTCACGAACTACCCGCACGCGATCCTGGGTCTCGCCCAGGCCATAGGGCCCATCGGGGCCTGGATCGCGGTCACGGGGGCGTGGTCCTGGGACGCGGTGATCCTCGGGCTCGCGGTCGGCGTCTGGATCGGCGGCTTCGACCTGATCTTCGCCTGCCAGGACGTCCAGGCGGACCGTGCGCACGGCGTGATGTCGGTCCCGGCCCGCTTCGGCGTCCCGGCGGCGCTGTGGGGCGCGCGGGGCTCGGCGGTGGTGACGACGGGTCTGCTGGTCGGGTACGCGCTGGCCACCGAGGCCGGGACGTTCTTCTGGGTCGGCCTGGTGATCGTGGTCGCGGCGTTCTGCTACGAGCACACGATCGTGAAGCCCCACGACCTGTCCCGGCTGAACCGGGCGTTCTTCACCGTCAACGGGTTCATCGGGATGGCCCTGTTCGTGTGCACGCTGCTCGATCTGCTGGTGCGGGGCCTGACCGTCTGAGCCGGGTCCGGTCCACGGGCCGGGGCCGGCTCACGGAGCGGTCCGGCTGACGGAGCCCGCCCCGGCTCACGCCGCAGTGATGGCGGTTCCGCGCCGGCGGCGGAAGAGGAACGCCGCCCCCACACCCGCGAGCAGGCCCACCAGGTGGCCCTGCCAGCTCACCGTCGTGTTGGTGGGGGAGATGCCCAGCAGGATCGAGCTGCCCCAGACCGCCCCGACCAACAGCCCCACGCCGACGTCCAGCAGTCTGCGGTCCACGAAGCCCCGGACCAGCAGATAGCCGAAGAGGCCGAAGACCAGGCCGGAGGCGCCCGCAGTGTTGGTGTGCGACGGGGAGATCAGCCAGACGCCCAGGCCGTCGGCCACGATGACGAGCGCCACGACGCCGACGAAGCGGCGGATGCCGCCGAGGGCCGCCAGGAAGCCGAGGACCAGCAGCGGGACGCTGTTGGAGGCGACATGGTCGAAGCCGAAGTGGAGGAAGGAGGCCGGCACGATGTCGGCCAGCTCGTCCGGGTCGCGCGGGGTGATGCCGTACGTGTCGAGGGCGTGCCCGGTCGCGTGGTCGATCGCTTCGAGGACCCACAGCAGGGCGACCCAGCCCGCCATGAGCCACGCCGCCGCCTTCGCCCGGTCGGCCGTACCCCACTGCCTGGTGTCGATATCCGTCATGACAACCCCCTGAAGCGCTTCGTCCTCTGCCTCGGGTGAACGTACGGGACCCCTAGGACAGTTCTCGTTCCGGGTCGCCGGATAGGCTCGTCGGCGTGGAGCCGGTAGAGAAACAGCAGCGTCGCCCCTGGGTCGTCGGGGTGTCCGGGGCATCGGGGACCCCGTACGCGGCCGCCGTCCTGAGGGGGCTGCTCGCAGCGGGGGAGAGCGTCGATCTGGTCGTCTCGCGCGCGTCGCGGCTGACGCTGCTCGACGAGACGGGGATCGCCTTCCGGGACGCGCACTGGCGCGAGGACCTGACGGAGTGGCTGGCACGGGGCGCCGACGGGAAGCCGGGAACGTTCGCTCCCGACATCGACGACGTGCGGTACTGGAACGCGGGGGACCTGGCCGCGGGGCCGAGCAGTGGCTCGTACCCGGTGAAGGGGATGCTGATCGTGCCCGCGTCGACCGCCTCGGTGGCGGGTGTGGCGCTGGGGCTTTCGAAGGACCTGCTGCAGCGGGCGGCGAGCGTGATGCTCAAGGAGCGGCGGCCGCTGGTGGTCGCGGTGCGGGAGACCCCGCTGAGCGGGCAGACGCTGAAACACCTGGTGGCGCTGGACGAGGCGGGCGCTGTGGTGCTGCCCGCCTCTCCGGCGTTCTACGCGGGGGCGACGCACATCCAGGATCTGGTGGACTTCGTCGCCGGGCGGGTGCTCGACGCGGCAGGGGTGCCGCACCGGCTGTACCGCCGTTGGGAGGGAGAGCTCGGTGGGGCCTCCCGTGGTGATTAGCGCTTCTTGGCGGCGCGCTTCTTCTCGGCGCGCTTCGAAGCGGACGGCTGGTGGGCACGCGAGCGGTTGGCCAGGTCCTGCAGCTCGCGCATACGGGCGTAGGCCATCTCGATCGTGTACACGGTGAACACCACTCCTGAAAGATCGTCTTTGATCGACTGAAAGATTCACAGGGTGTCGGCCCTGTGTGCCTTAGATTCTATACCTATACTCGCGGTATCGCTGGACAATGGAAGGCTTCTTACCTATGGACGCCGTGGACAGGCAGCTCATCCAGGCACTGCGCGAGAACGGCAGGGCCTCCTACGCCGAACTCGGCCGGCTCGTCGGGCTCTCCGGCCCCTCCGTCACCGACCGCATCAACCGTCTCGAGGCGGCCGGCGTCATCACCGGCTACCGCGCGACCGTCGACGCCGCCTCGCTCGGCCTGGGCGTCACCGCACTCATCGGCATCTCCCTCTCCGACGCCGCCGACCACGAGGACGTGGCCCGCCGGCTGAAGGACCTCGCCGAGATCGAGGACTGCTGGTTCATCGCGGGCGACGACTCGTTCATGCTCAAGGTCCGCGCCAACGACGTCGACGGTCTGGAGAAGACCATCCGCCGGCTCTCCGGCACCAAGGGCGTCTCCCGCACCCGCACGACGATCGTGCTCTCCACCAAGTGGGAGAACCGGGTCGGAGATCTGCCCGAGGAGAGCTGAGAGTACGGTGGGTGGAGCCTGAAATCGTCAGACATGGGAGGCGGCCGCATGGACGCGGGACTCAAGCGCGAGCTGGAGCAGAAGGTCCGTTCCGGAGAGCGGCTGAGCCGCGAGGACGGCATCGCTCTGTACGAGTCCGACGACCTGGCCTGGCTCGGCGGCCTGGCCCACGAGGTCCGGACCCGCAAGAACGGTGACGTCGTCCACTTCAACGTCAACCGTCACCTCAACATGACGAACGTGTGCACCGCGTCCTGCGCGTACTGCTCGTTCCAGCGCAAGCCGGGCGAGAAGGACGCGTACACGATGCGCATCGAGGAGGCCGTCCGCCTCGCCAAGGCGATGGAGAACGAGAACCTCACCGAGCTGCACATCGTCAACGGGCTCCACCCCAACCTGCCCTGGCGGTACTACCCGCGCTCGCTCTCCGAGCTCAAGAAGGCCCTGCCGAACGTCTCGCTCAAGGCGTTCACCGCCACCGAGATCCACCACTTCGAGACGATCTCGGGGATGTCGGCCTCCGACATCCTCGACGAGCTCATCGAGGCCGGCCTGGAGTCCCTCACCGGCGGCGGCGCGGAGATCTTCGACTGGGAGGTCCGCCAGCACATCGTGGACCACCGCACGCACTGGGAGGACTGGTCCCGGATCCACCGCCTCGCGCACGAGAAGGGTCTGAAGACCCCGAGCACGATGCTGTACGGGCACATCGAGGAGCCCCGGCACCGCGTCGACCACGTGCTGCGGCTGCGTGAGCTCCAGGACGAGACCGGCGGCTTCCAGGTCTTCATCCCGCTGCGCTACCAGCACGACTTCGTCGACATGCAGGACGGCAAGGTCCGCAACAAGCTCCAGGCGCGCACCACCATGGCGACCGGCGCCGAGGCCCTGAAGACCTTCGCCGTCTCCCGGCTGCTCTTCGACAACGTGCCGCACGTCAAGGTCTTCTGGGTCATGCACGGCGTCCAGACCGCCCAGCTGGCGCTCCAGCACGGCGCGGACGACATGGACGGCTCGGTCGTCGAGTACAAGATCACGCACGACGCCGACAACTACGGCACGCCGAACAAGCTGGGCCGCGAGGATCTGCTGGAGCTGATCCGTGACGCCGGCTTCCGCCCGGTGGAGCGCAACACCCGCTACGAGATCATCCGCGAGTACCCGGGACCGGACGCGGACCGCCGCGAGTCGCCCCAGCCGATGCGGGTCTGAGGCGGTCTCGGCCCGATGTCCCTGAGTTTCGAACTCGACCCCCCGGCCACCCCCGAGCTGCGCGACGGCATCCTGCGGCTGTGGGCGGACGTCTCCAACGCCGGTGGCGCCGTCGGCTTCGTGCCGCCGGTGACGGTCGACGAGGTACGGCCCGAGCTCGTCTCCCACTTCGCCGCGATGGCCCAGGGCCGGATGCGACTCGTCGTCGGGTACGAGGAGGACGGCACCGTCGCCGCCACCACCTTCGTCGCGTACAACACGCACCGGCTGATGAAGCACTGGGTGTGGCTGTACACGGTGATGGTCCACCCCTCCCACCAGGGCAAGGGGTACGGGCGCGACCTCATGGCCGCGGTCGAGGACGCGGTCCGCGGCTTCGACGGGATCGAGGCGATACGCCTCACCTGTCGCGGCGGCACGGGCGTCGACCGCTTCTACGGCTCCTGCGGCTACAAGGAGGTCGGGCGGGTGCCCGGCGCGATCCGGGTGGCCGAGGGCGACGACCGCGACGACATCTTCATGCTGCTCCCGCTGAATTGATCGAATTCGTGCCGTGCTTCACTGGTGGGGCGAAAACGTACAGACAGAGAAAGGGGCCGTCGTGGCCGAGAACGGAACGGGTGCTGCGACCCTTCGCTACACCCTCATGCGCCTCGGCATCTTCGCCGGCTGCTTCTTCGCGCTCTGGGGCCTCGTCTACATCGGCGTGCTGCCGCGCGGCCTCGGCGACTCCAACCTGCTCTGGGTGCTCCTGCTCTCCATCGTGATCTCCGCGCCGCTCAGCTTCGTGCTGCTGCGCGGGCAGCGGGACGCGATGTCCGAGCAGATCGTGGCCAAGGTCGACCGGGCGAAGGGCCGCCTGGCCGAGAACCGGACGCGCGAGGACGCGTGAAGGACGCGTGATCGGCGCGTAAGGACTGCGTAAGGTTCATCACAGACGTACACCCCGGAACGGGAGCTTCGAAGGCTCCTGACCGGGGTGTTCTGCGTTTCGGAGGCTCTGGGCGACTTTCGCTACCTCAAAGAAGGGCTTTGAGGTTCTCAAAGTTCAAGTGTTAACGTGTTCGCCATGAAGACAGCTGTGCGCCTCTCCGATGCCGTGAGCACTCCGCTCGTGGCGCGCCTGCATGTCGATCTGTGCCGCTGTATGTCCGCGGTCTGTTGCCGCGAGCTCTGACCCCGGCATCATGCAGCGGTACCGCCTCAGCGCGGTGTACCGCACCCCCGTCCCCGTATTCCCCGATACGCACCTGTGGAGTGTGTCTGTGTCCGCGTCCGCGTCCACGCCCGAGACGAAGTCCCCGACTTCCTCCCGCATACCGAAGATCCCCTTCTGGGCCCAGATAGTCGCCGGTCTCGTGCTCGGCGTCCTGCTCGGCTGGCTCGCCCGCAGCCAGGACGTCAGCTGGCTCAAGGAGACCCTCGGTCAGGTCGGCGACATCTTCGTCCAGCTCCTGAAGCTGGCCGTCGCCCCGCTCGTCTTCTTCGCGATCCTGGTGTCCATCACCAACCTCCGCAAGGTCAACAACGCGGCCCGCCTGGCCGCCCAGACGCTGGTCTGGTTCATGATCACTTCGCTGATCGCGGTCGCCATCGGCCTCGCGATCGGCCTGATCACCAACCCGGGCGCCGGCACCGGCCTCACCCCGCAGGACGGCAAGCTGCCGAAGCGCGAGGGCACCTGGATCGACTTCCTGACCGGGATCATCCCCTCGGACGTCATCACGCCCTTCACCGAGCTGAACGTCCTTCAGATCGTCTTCATGGCCGCCGTCGCCGGCGTCGCCGCGCTGAAGCTCGGCGACCGCGCCAAGCCGATCCTCGCGCTCTCCGAGTCGATCCTGGAGCTGCTGCAGAAGGCCCTGTGGTGGGTCATCCGCCTCGCCCCCATCGGCACCGTCGGCCTCATCGGCTTCGCCATCGCCGACTACGGCTGGGAGCTGATCGGCAAGTACGCGACCTTCACCGCCGACGTCTACATCGGCTCCGCGCTGGTGATGTTCGGCGTCTACCCGCTGCTGCTCGCGACGGTCGCCAAGGTCAACCCGATCCAGTTCTTCAAGGGCGCCTGGCCGGCCATCCAGCTGGCCTTCGTCTCCCGCTCCTCCGTCGGCACCATGCCGGTCACCCAGAAGGTCACCGAGCGCCTCGGCGTCCCGAAGGAGTACGCCTCCTTCGCCGTCCCGTTCGGCGCCACGACCAAGATGGACGGCTGCGCCGCGATCTACCCGGCGCTCGCCGCGATCTTCATCGCGCAGATCTTCGACGTGCAGCTGGGCATCCAGGACTACCTGCTGATCGCCTTCGTCTCGGTCGTCGGCTCCGCGGCCACCGCGGGCCTCACCGGCGCGACGGTCATGCTGACCCTGACCCTCTCCACGCTGGGCCTCCCGCTGGAGGGCGTGGGCCTGCTGATGGCGATCGACCCGATCCTGGACATGATGAGGACGGCCACGAACGTCGCAGGTCAGGCTCTGGTCCCGGTCGTCGTCGCCGCCCGCGAGAAGATCCTGGACGTCGACGCGTACAACGCCGCCTCCTCGTCCCCGGTCGACGAGCGCGAGCCGCTGACGGTCGCCGCCTGATCCGTCGCTCCGCCCGGTGCCCGTGCCCCTGTCCCCGTCCGGACAGGGGCACAGGTGTTTGTGCGACACGTAGGCTCTCCCCCGATGCACGCGAGTTGGGGGTAGAAGATGGCCGAGGTCGGTGGCGCGAAGGTCCGGCGGATGCCGCGGGCGGTGCGCGAGCAGCAGATGATGGATGCCGCCGTGCAGACCTTCGGACAGCTGGGGTACCAGGCTGCTTCCATGGACGAGATCGCCGAGCTGGCGGGTGTGTCCAAGCCTCTGGTCTATCTGTATCTGAACTCCAAGGAAGAGCTCTTCACCGCCTGCATCCGGCGGGAGGCGAAGGCGCTGCTCGATGCCGTGGCCGCCGCGGTCAATCCGCGGCTGCCCGCCGACGAGCAGCTGTGGGCCGGGCTGCTGGCCTTCTTCACGCACACCGCCGAGCACCCCGACGGCTGGGCGGTGTTGAACCGGCAGGCGCGGACGCACGGGGAGCCGTTCGCCAGTGAGGCCGCGCTGATGCGCGACGAGATCGTGGCGTACGTGGGGACGCTGATCGGGGCCGCCGCCAAGCAGACCCACCGTGAGACGGAGCGGGATCCGGAGCTGGCCGAACGGGATGTCGCCGGGCTCGCCCAGGCCCTGGTCGGGGCGGCGGAGTCGCTGGCCGGCTGGGCCAACGAGACGACGGGGATGACGGCTTGGGAGGCGGCGGCGACGCTGATGAACTTCGCCTGGGCGGGGCTCGGCAACCTCATGAAGAGCGAGCGCTGGTCTCCCCGATGACGCCGAAGGCGGGGCTCAGCGGAGTACGACCGTGACGCCCCGCCGTTCGAGGAGTTGCACGGTCTCCTCGAAGTACGGGATTCCGTCCGGACCCTCCACGACGTCCGCCAGTGCGCGGCGTGCGACCTCGGAGTCGTGCCAGGTCAGGGTGAAGGGCGGGACCACACCGAACCCACCGCCCAGGCAGTCCTTGAAGGCGTTCCACTCCCGGCCGAAGTAGCGGCCCGGTCCGAGCAGCGCCTCGCCGATCGCGCAGTGCAGGCCGGGGACGTCCGTGACGAACCGGCCGTCGAGGTGGTGCTCACCACCGGAACGGTCCGGTGAGGGCGCCGGTGCCCGCCAGGCGCGTGTGGTCAGCTCCAGCCACTCGTCCCGGCCCTCCGAGTCGTACGGGGCCCAGAGGTTGGGCTCCGTCGGCGGGCCCTGGTACCACTGCTCCCAGATCGGGCGGGCCACCGTCGGTCGCCGGTCGTCGCCGCCGTCGGTGAGGGTGATGTCCTCGAGCCCGTCGCCGAGCACGGACGGGCGCGCTCCGTCGATGGCCAGGCGCACGGTAGGGGAGGCCATCACGGTGCCGTGGCGGTCCAGCACCAGCAGATGCACCCAGTCGTGGTTCCACCGGCGCGGCCGCTGCGTTCCCACGAGCAGGGGCTCCACGGCTTCGCAGCCGATCAGCTCCATCGGGACGGGGGCCGGGTCCGGTCGCGGATCGGACAGGCCGTCGACCGTGGAGCAGCTGCCCATGCTCTTCGCGGACACGCTCGCTCCCGCGAACAGTTCGAGGCGCGGTGTCCGGGGCCTTTCGACGAAGCTTTCCCCGTGCCTGACGCCGGCGCCGAGGACGATGTCGTACCGCGCCGGGTCGCCCGGATGGGGCCGGTGGGCCACCAGCTCCGCGTCGACCAGGGTCCACCACTGGACGGGCTCCTCGCCGTCCCAGACCTCGACACCGATCTCGCCGAGGCCTCGGAACGAGGTGCCGGGACCGGACAGGGCGTCCTTCAGCGGGCCGTCGGGGACGCATCCGCGGAGGGTCAGGATCTCCCGCGGCGGCGGGACGTCGTCGACGAACAGCCCGTCGACCCCCGCGCACCTCCCCCAGAGCTGCTCCACCCCGTCGTCGTCCTCCTGGACCAGGAGGTACTTCACCGGGAAGTCCCGGTCCCACCTGGCGTGATCTGCGATCCGCACCCAACCCCCGTACGTCCGAGCGGTATTCGCACGCCACCATACGGACCCTCCCGGAGCGGGTCGGGCGGAGGGCGGCCGCCCCGCCTCGGGCCGGGCCTTCGGGGGCTCGTTCAGACGCTGAGGGGGACCTCGTGGATCTCGTCGGCCCGGTGGCCGGTGCGCTCGTGGATCCGCTGGACCGCGTCGGCCGAGGGGCCGGTGGAGAGGCAGTAGACCGTGCCGGATTCGGGGTCCGCCCAGGCCTGCTTGAAGTGCACGCCCTCGTCCTTCTCGATGGCGAGATCGGCGGCGTGCGCCTCCCGGAGCTGATCGCCCGTGATCCCCACCATGCCGTGGTGGACGTCCATGTACGTACCCATCTCGTTCCACCTCCTCCTCTCATGGTGCGCCCCGCCCGCGGGTCAGGGCCAGAGCAGCTCCCGTACCCAGCCCGACGCCGCGTCGAGGCGGTACCGCAGCCGGAGGTGCCGGCGCTGCTCGTCGCCCTGGAAGAACTCGATCTCGGAGGGCTGGAGGACGTACAGCGTCCAGGTGGGCGCGTGGGCCCCCGGCTCGGCCTGCGCCCGCTCCCAGGCGGCCCGGCTGGCGACGTTCAGCTCCTCGACCGAGTCGAGCACCTCGCTCTGGCGGCCGACCAGCGCCGAGGCGACGGCGCCCGTCGAGCGCGCGTGCAGATCGTCGTACGCCTCGCCCGCCGTGCCCGTGACGACCCGGCCGCGCACCCGGACCTGGCGGCCCTGGACCGGCCAGTAGAAGCCGAGGGCTGCCTCGGGGCGGGCGGCGAGCTGGCGGCCCTTCGCGCTGGTCGCGTGGGAGGCGAAGTGCCAGCCGCGCTCGTCGGCGCCGTGCAGCATGACCGTGCGGACGTCGGGCCGTCCGTCCTCGTCGACGGTCGCGAGGGACATCGTGTGCGGCTCGGTCTGCCCGGCCCGGGCCGCCGCCACGAACCAGTCGTGGAAGAGCGGCAGCGGCTCGGCGGGGGCGGTCTCGGGGGCGAAGCCCGGGAGGTCGGTGTCCCAGACCCGGAGGGAGCGGAGCGTGCTGTCGAAGTCGGTCATGCGGCAACCGTAGGCCCATATGCCTGCCCGTACTCCTTCACCGGTACGGCGTTGGCGGCGCGCTGGATGTCGTCGCGGATCTTCTTCGCGATGAGGTTCTTCCACGGCGTGCGGGGGAGTGTGCGGACCATGGCCATGCGCAGGGCGATCTTCCAGCGGGAGGAGACAGTCATCTCCTTGACGAAGCCCGCGGCGAACTTCTGGTTCAGCTCCACGCCCGGCCGCATCTCGCGCTCGTACGCCGCGAAGGCGACCCGGTGGTCCCCGTGTGCCGCCGCGAGCTCGCCCGCCAGGACGTACGCGCCGGTCAGGGCGAGGCCCGTGCCCTGGCCCGAGGCGGGGGAGGTGCAGTGGGCGGCGTCGCCGAGCAGGACGACGCGGCCGCTGGACCAGCGGTCCATCTCGATGAGGGCGATCGAGTCGAAGTAGAAGTCCTCGGCGTCGGCCGAGTCCGCGATCAGCCGCGGGATCTCCCAGTCGTCGCCGGCGAAGGCCTCGGCGAGCAGCCGCTTCTGCCGCTCGGTGTCGCGGTGGTCGTAGGAGAGCTCCTCGGGGGAGGAGAAGACGAAGCAGTTCTTCGCGGTGTGCGCCTGCTCGCCGGCGGCGCTGTAGACGGAGATCAGCTTGTCCGGGCGGGCGTGGTAGGTCTCCCAGCGGGTGAGGCCCAGCCGGTTGGGGGCGGTGAAGATCGAGATGTACGCCCCGAGGTGCCGCTTGAAGCGCTGTTCGTCGCCGAAGACGAGCCGGCGGGTGTTCGAGTGCAGTCCGTCGGCGCCGACCACCAGGTCGAAGCGGCGGCGGGTCCCGCTCTCGAAGGTGACGTCGACGCCGTCGCCGTCGTCGTGCAGGGCGGCGATGGAGTCGCCGAAGAGGTACTCGACGTCGTCGCGGGTCCGCTCGTACAGGATCCGGGCGAGGTCGCCGCGCATGATCTCGTCGTCCTGCTCGACCCGGCCGCCGAAGATCTCCGCGGGCATCCGGCCGACCGTGCGGCCCTGGGCGTCGACGTACGAACCTCCGTCCATGTCGGTGGAGTTGGCGCGGATCTCGTCGAGGACGCCCATCCGGCGGCAGACCTCGACGGCGGTGCCGCGGATGTCGACCTTGTAGCCGCCGGTGCGGAGTTCGGGGGCGCGCTCGACGACGGTGGCGGTGAAGCCGTAGCGGTGGAGCCAGAGAGCGAGGGCGGGGCCGGCGACGGAGGCGCCGGAGATCAGGACGGTCTTGTTCACGAGCGGGTTCGTGCGCGTCATGGCGGGACTCCTTGTCGGGTGTGCGGGGCCTCTCCGGCCCCGCGCAGATGACTATACGGATGTCCTACACGCTTGTCTATGACGCTTGTATAGATCCTTCCTCCGGGTCGCCGCGCGCGGTCCCGGACGTGGCCGCCGCCGGCCCCGGGGTCACCCGCGACCGAGCACCACCGTCCCCGAGGAGCAGAACCAGCCGCCCGTCCCCGACGCCACCGCAAGCTCCGGAAGGCTCCCGTCCGCCCGCCGCACCTGGAGGCCCGGCGCCTCCCCGCGCAGCTGTCGCACGGCCTCCACCAGCAGGAACAGGCCCCGCATCCCCGGATGGCAGGCCGAGAGCCCGCCGCCGTCGGTGTTGACCGGAAGCCGGCCCTTCTCCTCGATGAACGGACCGCCCTCGCCCTTCGCGCAGAAGCCCAGGTCCTCCAGCGTCACCAGCGTCATATAGGTGAAGGCGTCGTAGATCTCCGCGAGGTCGATCTCCTCCGGCCGCACCCCCGCCCGTTCGAAGGCGAGCCGGCCGCTGACTGCCGCCGGGGAGACCGTGAAGTCCTCCCACTGCGACATCGTGGTGTGCGAGACGTGCTCGCCCGTGCCGAGGATCCAGACGGGCGCCTTCGCCGTGTCCGGCACGTACTCCTCGGCGGCCAGCAGCACCGCGGCGCCCCCGTCGCTGCGGATGCAGCAGTGCAGCTTGGTGAAGGGGTCCGCGATCATCGGCCCGTCGAGCACCTCGTCGACGGTGATCGGCTCGCGGAACATCGCCTCCGGGTTGAGCGCGGCGTTCGCCCGCGCCTGGACGGCGACCTCGGCGAGCTGCTCCAGGGTGGTGCCGTACTCGTGCATATGGCGCCGGGCGGCCATCGCGTACTTCGCGATCAGCGTGTGCCCGTGCGGGACCTCGAACTGCAGCGGGCCGCGTGCCCCGAAGGAGAGGTTCGCGGTGCGGCGCCGCGCCTTGATGTCGGCGCGGGCGGTCGATCCGTAGACCAGCAGGACGGCGTTGGCGTGCCCGGCGGCGATGGCGTCGGCCGCGTGCGCGGCCATGACCTCCCAGGTGGCGCCGCCGACGGCGGTGGAGTCCACCCAGCGGGGGCGCAGCCCCAGATACTCGGCGACCTCGACGGGCGCGAGCGTCCCGAGGCCCGCCGAGGCGAGGCCGTCGATCACCGAGCGGTCGAGTCCGCTGTCCGCGAGGGCGCGGCGAGCGGCCTGGGCGTGCAGAGTGTAGGGAGTGGCCTCGTCGACCCGGCCGCAGTCGGAGAGGGATATGCCGACGACGGCGACGCGGCGCCCGGCGCGGTTCCGTGAAGTGGTGGGCATGAATCTGACGGTACATCAGATATGCGTGGAAGACCTTGGACAGGGAGGCACGGATGCCGAGAAGCGCGGCCGAAGATGTGGACGGCTACCTCGCCGAGATCCCGGAGACGGACCGGCTCACGGTCCTGGTCCGGCTGCGCGAGCTGTGCCGCACGGAGCTCCACGGCTTCGAGGAGGTCATGGCCTATGGAATGCCCGCCTATCACCGCCCCGGCGGCGAGCCGGAGATCGCCTTCGCGGCGCAGAAGCAGTACATCTCCTTCTATCTGATGCGGCCGGACATCCGCGAGGGCTTCGAGGACCGGCTGGCCGACCAGGACATGGGCAAGGGCTGCCTGCGCTTCCGGCGTACCGAGAACGTCGACTTCGACCTCGTACGGGATCTTCTTCGGGCGACCGCGCGCGACCCCGGTGAGATCTGCTGATCCCGGCTCTGTGCTTCTGTCCCTCCCCGGCCTAACATGACGGGCCGTCAGATACGGAGGGGAGCTCCATGGACGCCGCCTTCACCGCGGAGCAGGACGAGATCCGCCGCACCCTGCGCGAACTGCTCGCCAAACGCTCCGGACCCGCCGAGGTCCGCACCGCCGTCGCGACCCCCGAGGGGTACGACACCGACCTGTGGCACCGGATGTCCGGCACCCTCGGACTCGCCGGACTCGCCCTGCCCGAGGAGTACGGCGGCGTCGGCTGCGGCCCCGCCGAACTCGTCCTCGCCTGCGAGGAGACCGGCCGGGCCCTCGCACCCTCCCCGCTCCTCGCCACCGCCGTCCTCGCCGCCCCGCTGATCCTCGCCCTCGGCAGCGAAGAGCAGCGCGCCGACCTCCTGCCACGCATCGCCGACTCCTCCCTGACCTGCGCCCTCGCGGTCGCCGGCACCTCGCTCGCCCTCGCGCTCGGACTGACCGGCGACAACGCCGACGGCTCCTGGGCCGGCGGCGGACGGGCGGGCGGAATCCAGGCGCGCTCCGTGGAGGGGCGCTGGCGGCTCTACGGGGAGGCCGCACAGGTCCTCGACGGACACAGCGCCGGACTGCTCGTCGTCGCCGCGCACGCCGGCGGCTTCGCGCGGAGCCGGACCCTGCTCTTCCTGGTGCGCGGCGAAGCCGCCGGACTCCTCCGCGTACGGCAGCCCGCCCTGGACGCCACCCGCTCCCAGGCCACCGTGCAACTGCGGGACGTCGAAGCGGAGTTGCTCGGCGAGGAGCCGGTCGACGTGCTCGGTGCGCTCGCCGCGACCGGACGGACGGCGGCGGCGGCACTCGCGGCCGAGTCGGTCGGCGCGGCCCAGGCGGCCCTGGACCGCACGGTCGAGTACGTCGGCTCCCGTGAACAGTTCGGCCGGCCCGTCGGCTCCTTCCAGGCGGTCAAACACCGCCTCGCCGACCTGTACGTGCAGGTGGAGGCGGCGCGCTCACTGGCCTACGGCGCGGCCCGCGAACCGGCCACCGGAACGCTCGCGCTCGCGGCGGCCCTGGAGGCGCTGCGGGCGGTGGCCGGGGAGACGATCCAGCTGCACGGCGGCATCGGCTTCACCTGGGAGCACGAGGCCCATCTGTACTTCAAACGGGCGACCGCCGACGAGCTGCTCTTCGGGCCCGCGCGCCGGCTGCGGGCGCGGGTCGCCCAGGAGACCGGACTCTTCGGGGAGGTGGCGGCGTAGTGGCCGTCGGAGTGCGTCTGATGCAGAAGGTGTCGTCCACGCGGACGTTCGCGAAGGTCGCGCCGCACTTCATACCGGCCATGGACCGGGCGGTGCACCGGCTGACGCGGGGGAAGGTGATGCTCAGCGCCCAGATGCTGCCGGGCCTCATCCTCACGGTACGGGGCGCGAAGTCGGGGCTCCCGCGGGTGACGCCGCTGGCCTGCATCCCCGAGCCCGACGGGACCTGGCTGCTGATCGGGTCGAACTTCGGGCGGGAGGGGCACCCGGCGTGGACCGGAAACCTGCTGAAGTCCCCGGAAGCGGAGGTCAGTTGGCGCGGCGAGACGATCCTCGTGCGGGCCGAGCTGCTGAGCGGGGAGGAGCGGGAGACCGCGTGGAGAACGGCGCTCGGGTTCTGGCCGCCGTACGCGACGTACCAGGCCAGGGTGGAGCGGGAGATCAGGCTCTTCCGCCTGACGCGGCGGTAGCGGGCTCGCCGGCGCGGGGTTCGTCTGTGCGGGGCATGGGGTGCGCGGGGCCCGAGGTGCGCGAGGCGCGAGGTTGCGGGGCGCGGGCGCGCGGGGCCCGAGGTTGCGGGGCATGGGGAGCGCTGGGCCCGCGGTGCGCGAGGCGCGGGGTTGCGGGGCTGCCGGGCGCGCGGGGCCCGACATGGGAACGCCGACGACCGTCTGCGGTGGGGTCCGGCGGCGGCGCGGCACGACGAAAGGGGGGGGGGGGGGGGGTGTCTTATTAACAAAAACGAGCCCACCAGACCGCGCGTGATAGCGTATTGC
>NZ_JBHJTL010000034.1:0-74560 GCF_042264065.1 Streptomyces sp. NPDC056222
GACCGGGGGCCCTCGTCGTTTCCGTTCCGTTCTCCCTACTCCGAGGCGCCGGTCGGTTCGGTCGGGCGCCAGAGCCACGGGTGGGCGTCGGCGCCGAGACCCACGGCCAGCGGGCCGTCGGGGACGAGCCGCAGCGCCGCCGCCTGGACGGGAGTCGTTCCCTGCGTACGGGTCCAGAGCCTGCTGCCCCGCCGCAGCTGGATCCGGCCCCGCAGGTCCCTGCCGAGCAGTACGGCTCCACCGCCGTCCGCCGCGGCCGCCACCGGGCCGTACCCGTCGAAGGACGCGTTCCCGCGTCCCGACAGCAGCTCCTTCGCCGCCGGCCTGCGGTAGTACACCTCCAGCGCGCCGGCACCGGAGGCCGGGACGGCGGCGACCGGGTCGCCCGCGCCGGGGCGCGGAGCGGCAGGAGCGCCGTCGATCCAGTGCCGGACGGACTGCCGGCCCGCCGCCAGGAGATGGACGCGCCCGGCGGTGTCGACCACGGCGTCCAGACCGTCCTGGACCTCGTCGGCGCCGTTCTCGGTGCCGGGCAGGCGTCTCCACGACGACCAGCTCCCGTCGGTGGCCCGTACGCGCGTGGACACCCCCTTGTCCGCGTCGCGTACGAAGAGATGGACCCGGCCGTCGGGGGCGGTCACGGCCACCGGCACGCCGATCCGGCGCCCCCGGTCGTCGCCCCGCTCCGGATTGCCGAGCCCCCGCCATGCGAGGAACGGGCCGCCGGGGGAGCGCTGCTCCAGCAGGACGACCTCCCGCCTGTTGGCCCCGCCGTGGCCGTCGAACGCGGCGAACCGCACCCCGAAGAGCAGTACCCGGCCGTCGGGGAGCGTGGCCGACCCCAGCGCGGGCGCGAGCGGCCCGCCGCCGAGGTCCTCCGGCTCGCCCCACAGACCGGCCCCCTTCTCCGTCTCCCGCCAGCGGACGGCACGCAGCCCCAGCACCCCGTAGACGTCGAGCCGCTCGCCGGGCCGCGCCACGACGGCCGGACCAGAGCCCGGCCAGCGGTGGTGGGTGGCCCGTACCCAGCCCTTCCGGTTGGTCAGGGGACGGTCCCCGCCCACGCCGTAGTCCCCGCAGCCCGACGGATTGCCGCACTGCCAGGACGGATCGCCGCCGTACGGGACGAGATGCGCGGCCTTCTCCGCGAGGACCTGGGGCGGGAGGTTCTTCGGCCAGTGACGGTTGTAGTAGCCGCGGAACGCGGTCGCGACGAACGCCGGTATCGCCCCCGGGCCCTGCTGCGCCTCGGCCACCCAGCGGATCAGCGCCGCCCAGGAGAAGCAGGCCACGGCCGTGTGATCGCCGTGGTCGGAGTAGCCGGGCTGCTCGCTGTCGCGCTTGCGGGTCGCCTCGTCGCCGATCTGGATGTCGGGGTCCGGGTCGAGGGTCTGGACGACGGTCGGCCGGTAGCGGTCGAGGAGTCCCACGAGGACGTCGATCAGCTGGTCGTGGTCGTAGGTGTCCGACCGGTCGACGGGGGAGCCGGCGGAGAGATGCGTACGCAGTTCGAGGGCGCGGTCGTGCCACAGCGCGGGCACGGCCATGTAGCGCCGCGAGGTGTGCATCGGCAGATTGAGGAAGATCAGCTCGACCCGTCGGCCGCCGTGCACGAGCGTGTCGATCTCGGCCCGCCGCCCGCCGCGGAGAGTGGTGACGGCGCGCTGCCAGGGCGTGAACTTGTCGAGCCCGAGGAGCGTCGCGTACGCCTGGCGCAGGCCCTGGTGGCGGGCGGAGGAGTAGGCGGCCCTGTCCGGGGGAGTGTCGGGCATTCCGTCGATGCGATTGCGGCCCGTGTGCTCGCCCGCGGTGACGTAGACGGAGACGAGCGGGACGCCGGCGTCCAGCATCCGCTGGGTGTCCGGATTCATGAAGTACAGGTCGTCGTCCGGGTGGGCGGCGAACTGCATGAGTTGCGCCCGCCGCGTGCTGGCGATCGGCATCCCCGGAGCCGGGTCGGCAGTGGGCCCGGTACGGCGTGGAGCGGGTACGGAGCACCCGGCGAGCGAGCCCGCGAGGGTTGCCGTACCGAGGGCCACGGCGGCCGCGAGAACACCGCGCCGCCGGGGCAGGCCACCCGAAGCGGGCCTGGATATGTGGTCCACTGCTGCTTCCCCCGTGCCGCCGACCGGTCCGTGCCGGTCCCTGAACGTCCCCTGAAACGGCGGACGGCCAGGTCGGGGCCGAGATCCGCGCCTAGCTAGACGGCTTGGCGGTACGGAGGGTTGCGCACGAACGCGTATTCGTGTGCCGAACGTGCGTATCGGCTCCCGGGGATGCCTAGGCGGCGTCGGCGTCCTCGGGGCGGCGCACCTCGCCGGTCCCGAGCGCCACCGTCGCCCGTACCCGCATCGGGCCGTCCTCGCGGCGCGACAGCAGCACCAGCTCGGTCACCCGGGCCGTCATGGAGCCGAGCAGCGCCTCGGAGGTGGTGGCGAGGGTGTGCGGGTCGTGGCTGCGGCCGAGGGAGAGGTGCGGGGTGAAACCCCTGGCCTGCCCGCCGCACCGGGGGAAGCGGAGTTCCAGGGCCTCCCGGAGGTGGGCCCACGGCTGCTCGCCGGCCGCGCAGGGGTCGAGCCAGACCGTGGCGTCCTCGCGGTGACCGAACCAGTGGACGCCCTCCAGCTGGGCACGGAACGGGTGCGTTCCCCGCGCCGCCGCGGCCACCAGGGGCGCGGCCCGTTCGAAGTCGGATTCCGGTACGAAGCCGAAGAGGACGTTGACGTGCGGGGGCCAGCGGTGGATCTGGCGGTCGTGCACGCGGCGGATGTGCTGGATCGCGGGCCACAGCCGCCGCGGTGGGATCCAGGCCACCGCCGTCCGGTTCGTGGCGGGCACGGCCAGGACCTCCTCGGGCGGCACGGGCTCGGCCTCCACCGCCACGGTCTCGTCGAGCCGGTCCAGGCCCGTCGCCCGGTCCCAGACCAGCTCGCCGTCGGCCTCGAAGAAGATCACCCGATGCCAGGGGATCTCACCGCCCGGTACGAAGTCGGGCAACGCCACCCGCGCCGGCCCGGCCCCGCGCTCGGCGATCCCCATCACGAAGCGCTCCGGATCGAAGCGGGGATCCCACAGCACCCGGTGGTAGATCTCGTCACTGGTGTGCACACGCAGCGTCTGCCCAGAGCACGACGTCTCAGTCGGCCGTACCGGGCAACTCCGGGTGTCTGTGGGCGATCGCGAGATGATCAGTACCGCTGGTCCGTCCTTCCGGCGGCCGGGGCCGCGTGAGGGCGTCCTCGGCGCAACATGCGACACACGGGTGGGGAACATGAGTGAGAAGCCGTCGGTCTCCGACGAGGAATGGGCCTCGTTCGTCGAGGCCGCGCAGCGCGACGGAGTCGGCGTCACGCCTTCCGGCAAGAGCCTCGGGAAAGGCCTCGGGAAGGGCCTTGGGAAGGCCCGGATACCCAAGCGTCGGAGGCCGGTGCGCCCGCGCTCCGGACCCGGCCGGTCGGAGAGGAAGCGCCAGGTCAAGGCCGTCGTCGGGATCGCCCTGGTGGCCGGGCTGGCGCTGGTGGCCGTACGGCCGCAGCTGGTGACCGACCGGCTGCCGGACAGCGTGACCTCCGGCCTGCCCACGAGCTGGACGAGTCGTACCGAGGACGACACCCCGCTCGCGGCCGAGACGGCACGTCCGACCGAGGCGCCGCCCGAGGGGGCCCTCCCGGACCGCCCGACGCGCAAGGAGCCCTTCAGGGGATCCCCGGCCCTCCGCTGGGCCGACGGGGCCGCCGGGATCGAACTGCCGCCGGCGAAGGCGGTCGGCGGCCTGTCGAAGGCACAGGTGGCGCAGGGGCTCGACACGGCCAGGAGGTTCCTGGTCGCCGCGAACCTGGATCCGGCGACGCTGCGCGGGCAGCGGCCGACCGCGGCGATCGAACTGCTCGAGCCCCGGCAGAACGACGTCCGCGGGATCGTCGACCGCGCGCTCACCCGACCGGACGAGAAGCACAACCCGTTGTGGCTGTTCAGCCGCTTCGACCCGGCGGAGGTGCGGGTCGTCGGCGACGTGGTCAAGACCCGCGGGCGGACGACGTTCGTCGCGGGGGAGCGTCAGGGCGAGGTCCTGATCCACGCGGACTACACCTTCGTCTACCCGCTGGTGAAGACCCGCCCCGGCTTCGACGAGGTGGCGCGGACCGTCGTCCGCCGCCAGATGACCTTCGCCCTGTACGACCCGTCCAGGATCCTGGCGACCCCCGGCAAGCTCCACGTCCTCCGCATGGACGAGTTCGCCGGCAACGACGACTGCACGAGGGACGGGACCGGGTTCCTGCATCCCGAGTTCAGCGAGGATCTGGCCGCCAAGCCGCCCCGCACCGGGCCGGAGGTCGACCCGTACGACCGCAGCAAGGATCTGGACCGGGCGGAGAAGGACTGCACCGGGGTGGTCACCCGCACCTGAGGGGGTCCGGGCAGGAGCTGAGCCGACGGGCGGGGTGATCGTTCCCGCCCTAGGGTCCGGGTATGAAGCCCAGGGCAGGGGGCGCGCTCACCTCGATCATGATCGTGCTCACGCTGACGACCGGCATGATCGAGGCCGTCGGTTTTCTCGCCCTGGGGCCGGTCTTCACCGCGATGCAGACCGGCAATCTGCTCCTGCTCTCGTTCGCGGTAACCGGCGCCGCCGGTCTCTCCCCGGCAGCCGCCGGAGTCTCCTGCGCGGGCTTCGTGGCCGGCGCGCTGCTCGGTTCACTGCTGGAGTCGACCGTGGACACCCGCGGGCACCGCTGGTTCGCTCCCGCGCTGTTCGGCGAGGGGGTGCTGCTGGGTCTGGCGGCGCTGGTCGCGTGGCGTGGCGGAGTCGACGGACCGGGCGGGCCCGTGGCCGGTCACCACTTCGCCGTGACCGCGCTGGTCGCCGCCGCCATGGGGGTACGCAACATCACGACCCTGCGGGTGCGGGTCCCGGACGTGCCCACGACGCTGTCGACCCGCGCCCTGACGGCGTTCCTCGGCGGGCTGCCGCACGTCGCGGACCCCCGCATCGGCTCGGGCGCCCGCCATGAGGGCCGCCGGTTCGCCTCGATCGGGGCGATGTTCGCGGGCGGCGTGCTGGGCGCCTTGCTGCTGCACGAAGGGGTGCGCCCGGCTGCGGTCCTGGGCGTCCCTTGCGTGCTGGTCCTGCTCCTGGGCGTGGCGTCCTGGATGGCGCCGGAGCGGCGTACGTCCGAGCCGGGATGAAGCCGCGGTCGCAGGACTCGCAGCTCGGGGGCCTGTGCCGAACGGGCGGCCGGGCCCGTCCTTCACGGGGCGGAGATCGGCAGTGCCTCTGCCCGGAGGAGGATCAGCTCGCGTACGTGTGCGGTGTCCAGCTCGGCCAGGGCTGCCGTGATGCCGTCCAGGAGGACGACCTGGCCGTTGTTGTTGTGGGCGTAGATCAGGTTCCCGGTCGCTTCCTGGCCGCCGACCTCGCGGCGTACCCACACGAGCCCGCGCGTATCCGGCCCCGGTCCCTGAAGGGCCCTGATCACGTCGTTCCAGTCGGCCACCGACACGGGCGTGAAACCCGGGAAGTACCGGCGGTTCAGCCGGTCCCACCAGGCGGGGGCCTCATGGGCCGGGCGCCAGGGCAGGGCGACCGACCGGTGCCCGCCCAGCGTGGAGTGCAGCGCGGCGACGCAACCACGCGCGTTGATACGGCGCGCCTGGTTCCGGACGCGAGCCGCGGTCTCGCGTGCGGCCCCCCGTTCCAGGTCCGCCAGCGGCGCGCTGGAGGAGGGGTGGAACGGGGAGCTGCCGTCCTTGGGCACGACGAGCGAGGCCGCGAGCATCGGCGAGCGCGGATAGCCGGGCTGCGGGAGGGCCTGGCATGACAGCAGCCAGGCCGTGTCCGTCTCGTACACCGGCTGCGGTACGGCGAGCTCGACGAGCCCGCCGTAGACCGCGGCGAGCCAGGCGGTCGCCTGCCGGGTGGGGTTCGGCGTCCCCGCCGAAGCCCGGAGTTCCTCGGTCTCCATGCCTTTCACCTCAGGCTCAGACATCCCACTGGGAGCTCAGGGCTTGGATGCGATCCCGGTACTCCAGCACCGTGACCCACTCGTGCACCCAGTACTTGGGTCCGTGCTTCGCCCCGGCGAAAGCGCCGGCGAGGGCTGCGATGGAGTCGGAGTCCCCGGAGGAGTGCGCTCCTCGCATGATCGATCCGCGGGCGTCGCCCCGGACGAGGAGGAAGCAGTACAGGGCCGTGGCGAGGGCCTCCTCGGCGACCCAGCCGGGCCCGACCGCCTCCGAGGGGTCCCGGTCCATGTCCGGGGCGCGGAGTGCGTCGGACACCTTGTCGAGGGCGCGCAGGCATTCGTCCCAACCGAACGCGATGTACGACGCGGGGTCCGGAGCTCCTGCCTTGTGCGCGAGGTTTCCGAGCCAGTCCCCTCGATATGTGTGCCGCGACTCCTGCGCGTACGAGCGCAGCCGGGGGAGGAGATCGTCCAGGGCGCAGCCCTGGAGGAGGAGCCAGACGGCGTGCGCCGTCAGGTCGCTGGCGGCGAGCGCCGTGGGGTGGCCGTGCGTCATGGCCGCCTGGAGTTGCGCGATACCTGAGCGCTGCTCGGCCGACAGGCCGGGTACGAGGGCGACGGGAGCCACACGCATGTTCGCGCCGCAGCCCTTGGAACTGATGACCGTGGCGTCCTGCCAAGGGAGGCCACGCTCCAGTGCCGCGCAGGCGTTCAGACAGGTCTGGCCGGGGGCGCGGTTGTTGTCCGGGGAGCGAAGCCAGGCCACGAGGTGCTTGCGCAGGGCCGCCTCGACCTGGGCGGGGGTGACGGACTGCGCCGCCCCCCAGGGCCCTCCCGTCCCCTTGGGACTCGTCGTGACGTCCGCCAGGGCTTCCCCGACGGCCAGTGCCATCTGGGTGTCGTCGGTCACCCGCACGATGTCGCCGGGGGAGAGGGGCATCTCCATCCTGTGCCAGGGGCCGAACGTGGCGGTGATCTGCTCCATGGTCAGGAACTCGGTGGGGTAGCCCATGGCATCTCCGAGCGCGAGGCCGAACAGCACCCCCCTCGTCGCGCGCCACGGACGCTCCCTGGGGGGCCACCCGGCAAGGTCTCTGACCACGTCGGAGTTCGGGGCCTGAGCAGCCGAGCCCGGTACGACGTGGCTGTGGGTGGACGCGTTCCGGGTCATCTCGGCGAGCGCTTCCGAGGGCGCGAGGCCACGGGCCTTGGCATCACGCAGCCGCTCGATCCACTCGCTGCCCTCGTTGGCGGCACTCCTGAGACTGATCCAGGAGGCCGCCGCGTCCTCGTCGTTGACCCACAGGTAGCCGATCACCGTCCCGCTGGAACTCGCCACGGTGACGTACTCGACGGGCCTGCTGGTGCGGGACACGTACTGCGGAGGTCCCGTGGAGATCAGGGGGCCTTCGTCCAGGGTGTGTGGCGGGGTGGTCCGCTTGACGAAGCGGAGCGGTTCCTTATTGCCGTTCATGCGCGGTTCCTTCTCAATTCCTGGGCAGGATTTCCCCGTAGATCTGCCACTGGCCGTTCTCGTCCTCGAAGGCCCGTGTCACGCGGTAGCTCGTGCCCCGCCCGAGCAGAAGCTCCCGCTCCCCCATGCCGAAATGGCTGACCTTCTCCAGCCACAGGGCATTGGTCCCTTCGGGGACTCGCAGGTGGAGGATGCCCTGCTTGTCCGCGAAGGCCGCCACGGGATGATCACCGAGGGAGGTGGACATGTAGGCCGGGTCGGTCTCCGTCCTCCCCACCAGCTGTGCAGGGTTGTCGACACCGTAGTGGCCCACCCCTTGCCCGCGTACCACCATGACGTCCTCCGCAAGAGGCCGGCCGGCGAGCCCCTTGTCGACCTCGTCGATGTTACGGAGGACGTCCGGCGTGCCCAGGTCGGCATTGCCCCTGAGGTATCCGTTCATCTCCTTGTAGGTGGCGTAATTGGGATCCGGGTCTCCCCAGTGTTCGGCCGAGTAGTCGAAGAGCGACTTCTTGGTCGGATCGGGAAGACCGCTCGCATAGTCGTTCCAGTGGTCCCGGCCGTAGGCGATCGCGTCATTGGGGTCGGGGAAGGACACAGCGCCGTCGGCCACTTCCGCGGAGGCGACCTGGTGCTTCTGATCGACGCCGAGGCCGTCGAACTCGTCCGCCGAAGCGTGCGGCTCGTACGTGAACCCATTGTCGGGCTGCCCGCCGGGCCCGTCATTGACCTCCTTGAGCTCCGGATACTGGTCGTCCAGGAAGTCCTGAGCCGTCTTGGGATCCACCGAGTCCGCGTGAACGGCACCCTCGTCCACATGGTGCGTGGGCTGGGCCAGGTCGTCCCATTTCTGGGCGACCCCCGCCGCGTCGTCGGCCATCCCGGCCGGCGACGGCCAGGCGGTCGGGGGGTCGATCGTCCAGCCAGGGGGCAGCTGGGAGACCGCGTTGTCGGCCACTCCGGCCGGCGGCGTGTGCGGCATCGCGTTGTCGGCCAGCCCCGTCGGCGGCGACGTCGGCGTACCGCCGAGGTTGTCCGCGTACCTCACGCTCCCCGACGCCCCCGTCTCCAGCCCCTCCTTGGCCGCGAACCGCAGGCCGCCCCTGGCGAGGCCCGTGCCCTTCGTGCCGATCAGTTCGGGGATGAGACGGCCGAGGAACTCGGACGGGTCCTTCTTGAAGCTCTCGACGGCGGCCGACACCGCGCGCTCGGGGTGGGCGGCCGTGGAGACCAGGCCGGAGAGCGTCATCGAGACGTTCTGCGAGTACTCGGCCGGGTGCGTCAGGTTGTACGGATCGAACGGGACGAGACCCCGTACGAAGTTGACCAGTCCCGCCGTCCCCTTGAGGGCGCCGCCCACCACGTGGGTCAGCTCCTGGTTGTAGGCCTGGTATCCGTCGGCGATGTTGTCGCCCAGACGCTCGAGCGGCGGTGGTTCGGCCGGGGCGTGGGCCAAGGCCTTTTCGACCCTGGCCCGGGCGGCGCTCGCGGCGGTGTTCCGCTGCTCGCGGGCATGGGCGAGCCGGGACCTGGCCCCCTCGAGGAGCGTCTTCGCGGCGGTCTTGGCCTCGGCGGCCCCGGCACTCTTCTCGGTGGCCCCGGCCTCCTCCGCGGCTGCTGCCGCCTTGGCCTCCTCGGCTGCCGCCTTGGCCTTCTCGGCTGCCTGCATGCCCTTCCGGTACAGGTCGATGGCTTCGTGCGCCTCGCCCTGCGCCCACTTCACGGTGTCCGCGTAGGCCTCCAGCGCTGCGGCGGCCTCCTCGCACGCGTCGGCCGCGTGCAGCCATTTGGTGGGGTGGACGCCGAACTTCTCACGGAAGGAGTCGCCGCCCATGCCCTTCCAGCGCGAGGAGTCGACCTTCCTCATGCCCTGGCCGACCTTTTCGAAAGCGCCCCGGAAGTCCTTCAGGTGCCCCGCGCTCTCGAGGATCTTGGCGGGGTTGCCGTGGACGAGTTCGTTCGCCTCCTCGGTCTGGCCGAGCTGCTTCTCGCCGGGTGTCGCGCCGAGGTCCGACGCGACACCGTCTCCCCAGTCCGTGACCCAGTCGGCGGCCTTGTGCATGCCGTAGGAGTCGAGGCGCTCGCCGGCCTCGTCGGTCGCCCAGTCGACGGTCTCGCCCAGCGCCTTCTTGCCGGAGTCGATGCCGTCCTCGATGGCGCCGAGGCCTTCGTTGATGCCGCGTTCGATGCCTTTGCCGATGCCACTGATGCCGTCGCCGATGTCGCCGAGCAGGCCGCCCATCAGCCCTCACCGCCACGCTGCTGCTGAGGCGGCACGCCCTGCTGTTGTTGCTGCTGCTGTTGGGCGGCGGCGGCCCGCTCCTCCGCCGAGGGCCCGAACGTGTCGTCGAGCATCTGCTCGTACTGGGCGTCGGAGATGCCGACGGAGGAGTGCATCTGCTGCGGGTTCAGGCCGGGCAGACCGACCGTGTTGGAGGTCATCACATCGCGCCCGGCGTCCTTCCAGCCCTGGGCCGAGTTCTCCCTCGCCCGATCCCAGGATTCCTGGCTGTAGTCCACGCCGCCGAAGACCCCGGACGTGGCGATGTCGCCCCAGCCCTTCTTCGTGACCTCGTCCTCGGACGCGTACGGATTACCGATGGCAGCGTTGGTCACGATCTTGAACGTGCCCTCCAGATACTGCTCGGTCTCGTGGTACGTACCGGCCGACAGGCCCGTCGCCACGGCGAACTTGTTGCCCTCGTTGATCAGGGCGCGCACGCCCCATTCCCAGCGCTCGCAGAACGACGTGAACGTCCCCGTCAGCCCTTCGTGGCCCAGCATCAGGCCGGACAGCGCGATGTCGCCGAAGCCGCGGCCGGCGCCCGCCATGCTGTCCATGCCGAGCTCCTTGAGCTCGTTCAGCGCCAGCGTCAGGCCGTCCGCGATCTCGCCCAGTCCGCTCGTGGCCAGGTCCTTGTTGCCCTCGCCCCCGCTCATCGCGCAGCCCCCCACCCGGTGTGTCCCGTTACGTTTCCGTCCACCGCCACCGCGTCCGGTACGACCCCGGCCACCGGCGGAAACAGCACGGCGTGCTCGGCGCCGTCCGCTGCGTCCACGGCCACCCCGCACGGCACCTCCGCGCTCGGCACGGCCACGTCCAGCAGCCGGGCCCCGAGCACCGTCTCGTAGTCCCACTCCATGCCGCCCTCGCCCCGGGCGAGGGCGTACCGGGCCAGCGCCGACTCGTCGGAGAACGCGAGGATCCATCGCACGCCGCCGAAGTCCACGGTCAGCCAGCCCCCGTCCCGACGCGGCACGAGCACTGCCGTCGCCCGGAAGAGCTCCAGTACCGCATCGAACTCGCGCCGGGCCTCCGCGACGGCGTCCTGCGTCGCACCCGGCTCGCCCTGGCCATCACCGGGGAACGAGGGTGACGGGGCGGCGGCGCGCGCGCCGGGCGGAGACGGCTGCGGGGGAGACCACGGCGCCGGAGACGGCTCTGGGGGAGACCCCGATGGGGGAGACCACCCCACATGCGCCGGGTCCGGTGTGGAGTCGGTGGCCCGTGTCGGTTGGCCCTGAGGCTCGACGGGCATGTCTGCGTAGTCTGCGAGCCGGAACTGCCGCGACGGCGTGTCCGAGCTTTCCCCGTGATCGATCACCGCGCCACCATGGCACAGGGGCAGAGACGGTTCCCAGTCGCGCGACGGCAATCCGTACATGCCCGGGCATGCCGGGCGGGCCGATGCGAAGACGGTGTGTGGACCGTGTGTATGTCGGCGGAACGGCCGGGAAGGTCCGGGCCCGCGTCGTCCGGCGGCGGACGAGGGGCGTGTCGCACCCCGGGTTTGATCTCCGTCACGCCAGGGGTACTCTCTTCGGCCCGATTGGCCACCGCAGCGCCCCGTATGGCAGACTGTCGGGGTTGCTCGGTTGAGTGCCGATGCTGCGCGCCTCCCGTCGGGGGGACCGGAAGCGAGTCCCACAGTACTCGTCGCTCCTTCTCAGGAGCGGACGTACGGGAATCTTCCGGGAAGCGTCAGCGGGGTGCCGGCCAGGCACTCGGTGGGTGTTCTGCCCCCGACTCGCGGTTCTGGGACCGCACCCCCTTGGTTGGGAGATCCTTAGGGATTTCTGCGTAGAGGGAGTGCGACACGCCCGACCGCGTGGGTCGGAGACAGAGTCACGAGAGCCCCCGAGTCCAGAGCGTTAACCAAGACAAAGGACTACTGAGTAGCCATGGCGGGACAGAAGATCCGCATCCGGCTCAAGGCCTACGACCACGAGGTCATCGACTCCTCGGCGAAGAAGATCGTCGAGACGGTGACGCGCACTGGTGCGTCGGTCGCGGGCCCGGTGCCGCTGCCCACTGAGAAGAACGTGTACTGCGTCATCAAGTCGCCGCACAAGTACAAGGACTCGCGCGAGCACTTCGAGATGCGCACGCACAAGCGCCTCATCGACATCCTCGACCCCACGCCGAAGACGGTTGACTCGCTCATGCGCCTCGACCTCCCGGCGGGCGTCGACATCGAGATCAAGCTCTGAGGTGACGCGCGAGATGGCTAAGAACATCAAGGGCATCCTGGGCGAGAAGCTCGGCATGACGCAGGTCTGGGACGAGAACAACCGGGTCGTCCCGGTGACCGTCGTCAAGGCCGGCCCCAATGTCGTGACCCAGGTGCGTACGAACGACATCGACGGCTACGAGTCGGTCCAGATCGCCTTCGGCGAGATCGACCCGCGCAAGGTGAACAAGCCCCTCAAGGGTCACTTCGCCAAGGCCGACGTCACCCCGCGCCGTCACCTTGTGGAGCTCCGCACCGCTGACGCCTCCGAGTACACGCTCGGCCAGGAGATCACCGCCGAGCTCTTCGAGGCCGGTGTGAAGGTCGACGTCACCGGTAAGAGCAAGGGCAAGGGCTTCGCCGGTGTCATGAAGCGCCACAACTTCCGTGGTGGCAAGGCCTCCCACGGTGCCCACCGCGTGCACCGCAAGCCCGGTTCGATCGGTGGCTGCGCCACCCCGGGCCGTGTCTTCAAGGGCATGCGCATGGCCGGCCGTATGGGCAACGAGCGCGTGACCACCCAGAACCTGACCGTTCACGCCGTTGACGCGGAGAAGGGCCTGCTCCTGATCAAGGGTGCGGTTCCTGGTCCGAACGGCGGCCTCGTCCTGGTCCGCACCGCGGCCAAGGGGGCCTGAGGATATGAGCACCATTGACATTCTGTCGCCCTCCGGCGACAAGACCGGGACCGTCGAGCTCCCGGCCGAGATCTTCGAGGCCAAGATCAGCATCCCGCTGATCCACCAGGTCGTCGTCGCGCAGCTGGCCGCCGCCCGTCAGGGCACGCACAAGGTCAAGACGCGTGGCGAGGTCCGCGGTGGTGGCAAGAAGCCGTACCGCCAGAAGGGCACCGGCCGCGCCCGTCAGGGTTCGACCCGCGCCCCGCAGTTCGCCGGTGGTGGCGTCGTGCACGGTCCCGTGCCGCGTGACTACTCGCAGCGGACCCCGAAGAAGATGAAGGCCGCCGCCCTCCGCGGTGCCCTCTCCGACCGGGCGAACCACTCCCGCATCCACGTCGTCTCCGGCGTGGTCGAGGGTGGCATCTCCACCAAGGCCGCCAAGACGCTGTTCGGCAAGATCTCGGAGCGCAAGAACCTGCTCCTGGTCGTCGAGCGCGCCGACGAGGCCGCGTGGCTGTCCGCCCGCAACCTGCCCCAGGTGCACATCCTGGAGCCGGGCCAGCTGAACACGTACGACGTGATGCGATCCGACGACGTGGTCTTCACCCAGGCCGCCCTCGAGTCCTTCGTGTCTGGCCCCAAGGCCGCTGACAACGAAGGGAGCGAGGCCTGATGTCCGAGGCCACGATCACCAGCAAGACCTTCACGGACCCGCGTGACATCCTCGTCAAGCCGGTTGTTTCCGAGAAGAGCTACGCGCTGCTCGACGAGAACAAGTACACGTTCATCGTTGCGCCCGGCGCCAACAAGACCCAGATCAAGCAGGCCGTCGAGGCGGTCTTCTCGGTCAAGGTCACCGGGGTCAACACGATCAACCGTCAGGGCAAGCGCAAGCGCACCCGCACCGGTTTCGGCAAGCGCGCCAACACCAAGCGCGCCATCGTGACCCTTGCCGAGGGCAACCGTATCGACATCTTCGGCGGCCCGACCGCCTGACGGCGGTCGAGTCGTCCGGAATCGGACGAGGACTGAGAAATGGGAATCCGCAAGTACAAGCCGACTACGCCGGGCCGCCGTGGCTCCTCCGTAGCCGACTTCGTCGAGATCACGCGGTCCACGCCGGAGAAGTCGCTGGTCCGCCCCCTGCACAGCAAGGGCGGCCGTAACAACACCGGTCGGATCACGGTTCGACACCAGGGTGGCGGCCACAAGCGCGCCTACCGCGTGATCGACTTCCGTCGTCACGACAAGGACGGCGTGCCGGCGAAGGTCGCTCACATCGAGTACGACCCCAACCGCACCGCGCGCATCGCGCTGCTCCACTACGCGGACGGCGAGAAGCGCTACATCATCGCCCCGCGTGGTCTCGCGCAGGGCGACCGGGTTGAGAACGGCCCCGCGGCCGACATCAAGCCCGGCAACAACCTGGCCCTCCGTAACATCCCGGTCGGTACCACGATCCACGCGATCGAGATCCGTCCCGGCGGTGGCGCCAAGTTCGCCCGTTCCGCGGGTGCCTCCGTGCAGCTGCTGGCGAAGGAGGGCACGATGGCCCACCTTCGTATGCCGTCCGGTGAGATCCGTCTCGTCGACGCCCGCTGCCGCGCCACCATCGGCGAGGTCGGCAACGCCGAGCAGTCGAACATCAACTGGGGCAAGGCCGGCCGTAAGCGCTGGCTGGGTGTTCGCCCGACCGTTCGCGGTGTGGCGATGAACCCGGTGGACCACCCGCACGGTGGTGGTGAGGGCAAGACCTCCGGTGGTCGCCACCCGGTCTCCCCGTGGGGTCAGAAGGAGGGTCGTACTCGCTCGCCGAAGAAGGCTTCGAGCAAGTACATCGTCCGCCGCCGCAAGACGAACAAGAAGCGCTAGGAGCGGGTTTAGATGCCGCGCAGTCTCAAGAAGGGACCCTTCGTTGACGGCCACCTCGTGAAGAAGGTGGACGCTCAGAACGAAGCCGGTACCAAGAACGTCATCAAGACCTGGTCCCGTCGCTCGATGATCATCCCGGCCATGCTCGGCCACACGATCGCGGTGCACAACGGCAAGACCCACATTCCGGTGTTTGTCACCGAGTCGATGGTCGGCCACAAGCTCGGCGAGTTCTCGCCGACGCGCACCTTCCGGGGTCACGTGAAGGACGACCGGAAGTCGAAGCGCCGCTAGTAGCGGGGTGGAATGACCATGACAGACACTGGAAGGACAACCATGGAAGCCAGGGCCCAGGCGCGGTACATCCGCGTTACGCCCATGAAGGCCCGCCGTGTGGTGGACCTTATCCGTGGCATGGATGCCACGGAGGCTCAGGCGGTCCTGCGTTTCGCCCCGCAGGCCGCGAGCGTGCCGGTCGGCAAGGTGCTGGACAGCGCCATCGCCAACGCCGCGCACAACTACGACCACAGTGACGCCTCTTCGCTGTACATCAGCGAGGCGTTCGTGGATGAGGGCCCGACCCTGAAGCGGTTCCGTCCGCGTGCTCAGGGCCGTGCCTACCGGATCCGTAAGCGGACCAGCCACATCACCGTGGTCGTCAGCAGCAAGGAAGGAACCCGGTAATGGGCCAGAAGGTTAACCCGCATGGGTTCCGGCTCGGCATCACCACGGACTTCAAGTCCCGTTGGTACGCCGACAAGCTGTACAAGGACTACGTCAAGGAAGACGTCGCCATCCGTCGGATGATGACGTCCGGCATGGAGCGCGCCGGCATCTCGAAGGTTGAGATCGAGCGCACCCGTGACCGTGTGCGGGTGGACATCCACACCGCGCGTCCCGGCATCGTCATCGGCCGCCGTGGCGCCGAGGCCGACCGCATCCGCGGCGACCTCGAGAAGCTCACGGGCAAGCAGGTCCAGCTGAACATCCTCGAGGTCAAGAACCCCGAGATGGACGCTCAGCTGGTTGCTCAGGCCGTTGCCGAGCAGCTCTCCTCCCGCGTCTCCTTCCGTCGCGCCATGCGTAAGAGCATGCAGGGCACGATGAAGGCCGGCGCCAAGGGCATCAAGATCCAGTGCGGCGGTCGCCTCGGCGGCGCCGAGATGTCCCGCTCGGAGTTCTACCGCGAGGGCCGTGTGCCCCTGCACACCCTCCGCGCGAACGTCGACTACGGCTTCTTCGAGGCCAAGACGACCTTCGGCCGCATCGGCGTGAAGGTCTGGATCTACAAGGGCGATGTCAAGAACATCGCCGAGGTCCGCGCCGAGAACGCAGCGGCCCGTGCGGGTAACCGCCCGGCCCGTGGCGCCGGTGACCGTCCGGCCGGTGGCCGCGGTGGTCGCGGTGGCGAGCGTGGCGGTCGCGGTCGCAAGCCGCAGCAGGCTCAGGCTGCCGAGGCCCCCAAGGCCGACGCTCCCGCCGCCGCTCCGGCTGCTGAGAGCACCGGAACGGAGGCCTGACCGAAATGCTGATCCCCCGTAGGGTCAAGCACCGCAAGCAGCACCACCCGAAGCGCAGCGGTATGTCCAAGGGTGGTACGCAGGTTGCGTTCGGCGAGTACGGCATTCAGGCCCTCACTCCGGCGTACGTGACCAACCGCCAGATCGAGGCGGCTCGTATCGCGATGACCCGCCACATCAAGCGTGGCGGCAAGGTCTGGATCAACATCTACCCGGACCGCCCGCTGACCAAGAAGCCTGCCGAGACCCGCATGGGTTCCGGTAAGGGTTCGCCGGAGTGGTGGATCGCGAACGTCAAGCCCGGTCGGGTGATGTTCGAGCTGTCCTACCCGAACGAGAAGATCGCGCGCGAGGCCCTGACCCGTGCGGCCCACAAGCTGCCGATGAAGTGCAAGATCGTTAAGCGCGAAGCAGGTGAGCTGTGATGACCGCCGGTACCAAGGCGTCCGAGCTGCGCGAGCTGGGCAACGAGGAGCTTGTCGCCAAGCTCCGCGAGGCCAAGGAAGAGCTGTTCAACCTCCGCTTCCAGGCGGCGACCGGTCAGCTCGAGAACCACGGTCGGCTCAAGTCCGTCCGTAAGGACATCGCCCGGATCTACACCCTGATGCGTGAGCGCGAGCTGGGCATCGAGACGGTGGAGAACGCCTGATGAGCGAGAGCAATGTGACTGAGAAGACCGAGCGCAACGCTCGCAAGGTCCGCGAGGGCCTGGTCGTCAGCGACAAGATGGACAAGACCGTCGTCGTCGCCGTCGAGGACCGCGTCAAGCACGCGCTGTACGGCAAGGTCATCCGCCGTACGAACAAGCTCAAGGCTCACGACGAGCAGAACGCTGCCGGCGTCGGCGACCGCGTCCTCCTGATGGAGACCCGGAAGCTGTCGTCGACGAAGCACTGGCGCGTCATCGAGATCCTCGAGAAGGCCAAGTAATCACCTGAGGGGTTTCCCTCAGGTCAGTTCCGCCAGGCTCGGTGGGGGACTCGCCTCGTAAGAGGCGGTCCCCCGCCGGGAACCGGCAGACAATCAGGAGATAGACGTGATCCAGCAGGAGTCGCGACTGCGTGTCGCCGACAACACTGGTGCCAAGGAGATCCTTTGCATCCGTGTTCTCGGTGGTTCCGGTCGCCGCTACGCGGGCATCGGTGACGTCATCGTCGCCACCGTCAAGGACGCGATCCCCGGTGGCAACGTGAAGAAGGGTGACGTCGTCAAGGCGGTCATCGTTCGCACCGTCAAGGAGCGCCGCCGCCAGGACGGCTCGTACATCCGCTTCGACGAGAACGCCGCTGTCATTCTCAAGAACGACGGCGACCCTCGTGGCACCCGTATCTTCGGCCCGGTGGGCCGTGAGCTGCGCGAGAAGAAGTTCATGAAGATCATCTCGCTCGCGCCGGAGGTGCTGTAAGCATGAAGATCAAGAAGGGCGACCTGGTTCAGGTCATCACCGGTAAGGACAAGGGCAAGCAGGGCAAGGTCATCACGGCCTTCCCCCGCGAGAACCGCGTCCTCGTCGAGGGTGTCAACCGGGTCAAGAAGCACACCAAGGCCGGCCCGTCGCAGGCCGGTGGCATCGTCACGACCGAGGCGCCTGTCCACGTCTCCAACGTCCAGCTGGTCGTTGAGAAGGACGGCAAGAAGGTCGTCACGCGCGTCGGTTACCGCTTCGACGACGAGGGCAACAAGATCCGCGTTGCCAAGCGGACGGGTGAGGACATCTGATGGCTACCACCACCACCACTCCGCGTCTCAAGACGAAGTACCGCGAGGAGATCGCGGGCAAGCTGCGTGAGGAGTTCTCCTACGAGAACGTCATGCAGATCCCCGGTCTCGTCAAGGTCGTGGTCAACATGGGTGTGGGCGACGCCGCCCGCGACTCCAAGCTGATCGAGGGCGCCATCCGCGACCTCACCACGATCACCGGTCAGAAGCCGGCCGTCACCAAGGCTCGCAAGTCCATCGCGCAGTTCAAGCTGCGTGAGGGCCAGCCGATCGGTGCGCACGTCACCCTCCGTGGCGACCGCATGTGGGAGTTCCTCGACCGCACCCTGTCGCTCGCGCTTCCGCGCATCCGCGACTTCCGTGGTCTGTCCCCCAAGCAGTTCGACGGGCGTGGCAACTACACCTTCGGTCTCACGGAGCAGGTCATGTTCCACGAGATCGACCAGGACAAGATCGACCGTGTCCGGGGTATGGACATCACCGTGGTGACCACGGCGACCAACGACGCTGAGGGCCGTGCCCTTCTCCGTCACCTCGGCTTCCCGTTCAAGGAGGCGTAAGCGAGATGGCGAAGAAGGCTCTCATCGCGAAGGCTGCCCGCAAGCCCAAGTTCGGCGTGCGTGGCTACACGCGCTGCCAGCGCTGTGGTCGTCCCCACTCCGTGTACCGCAAGTTCGGCCTGTGCCGCGTGTGCCTTCGTGAGATGGCTCACCGTGGCGAGCTGCCGGGCGTGACCAAGAGCTCCTGGTAATCCCTTCATTGGGATGACCGGAGTCTCTCGGTAAGCAGAGGGTTGGCGGAGGCCCACCCCTCCATGGCTTAGGCTAGGAGGGTTGGGCGTCCGCCGCCCGTACGACTTACTACGCCGTAGGTCCCCGCGCCGCACCCGTCCCGCCCCTGTGTGGGGAGAGGGATGGCGCATACAGGAAACCCCGGCGAGAGAGGCCGAAGGCCAATTCATGACCATGACTGATCCCATCGCAGACATGCTCACGCGTCTGCGTAACGCGAACTCGGCGTACCACGACTCCGTGTCGATGCCGCACAGCAAGATCAAGTCTCACATCGCGGAAATCCTCCAGCAGGAGGGCTTCATCACGGGCTGGAAGGTCGAGGACGCCGAGGTCGGCAAGAACCTCGTCCTCGAGCTCAAGTTCGGTCCGAACCGTGAGCGCTCCATCGCGGGCATCAAGCGGATCTCGAAGCCGGGCCTCCGGGTTTACGCGAAGTCCACCAACCTGCCGAAGGTTCTCGGCGGCCTGGGCGTGGCGATCATCTCCACGTCCCACGGCCTCCTGACCGGCCAGCAGGCAGGCAAGAAGGGCGTAGGTGGGGAAGTCCTCGCCTACGTCTGGTAGTCGGGAACGGAGGAATAGCTAATGTCGCGTATTGGCAAGCTGCCTATCCAGGTTCCCGCCGGCGTGGACGTCACCATCGAGGGCCGCTCGGTCACGGTCAAGGGTTCCAAGGGCACCCTGACCCACACCGTTGCCGCGCCGATCGAGATCGTTAAGGGCGAGGACGGCGTTCTCAACGTCACCCGTCCGAACGACGAGCGTCAGAACAAGGCCCTCCACGGCCTGTCCCGCACGCTGGTGGCCAACATGATCACCGGTGTGACCCAGGGTTACGTGAAGGCGCTCGAGATCAGCGGTGTCGGTTACCGCGTTGCCGCGAAGGGCTCCAACCTGGAGTTCCAGCTCGGCTACAGCCACCCGATCCTGGTGGAGGCGCCCGAGGGCATCTCCTTCAAGGTCGAGTCGCCGACCAAGTTCTCGGTCGAGGGCATCGACAAGCAGAAGGTCGGCGAGGTCGCGGCGAACATCCGCAAGCTGCGGAAGCCCGACCCGTACAAGGCCAAGGGCGTCAAGTACGCCGGCGAGGTCATCCGCCGCAAGGTCGGAAAGGCTGGTAAGTAAGCCATGGCATACGGTGTGAAGATCGCCAAGGGCGACGCTTACAAGCGTGCGGCCAAGGCCCGCCGTCACATCCGCATCCGCAAGAACGTGTCGGGTACGGCGGAGCGTCCGCGCCTCGTCGTGACGCGTTCCAACCGCGGTATCACCGCTCAGGTCATCGACGACCTCAAGGGTCACACCCTTGCGTCCGCGTCGAACCTGGACGCGTCGATCCGTGGCGGCGAGGGTGACAAGTCGTCGCAGGCCAAGCAGGTCGGCGCTCTTGTCGCCGAGCGCGCCAAGGCCGCGGGTGTCGAGGCTGTCGTGTTCGACCGTGGTGGCAACAGGTACGCCGGGCGCATTGCCGCTCTGGCTGACGCCGCCCGCGAAGCCGGGCTGAAGTTCTAAGCCCCGGTTCCGGGACTAACGGACGTAACAGAGAGAGGTAAATCCAATGGCTGGACCCCAGCGCCGCGGAAGCGGTGCCGGTGGCGGCGAGCGGCGGGACCGGAAGGGCCGTGACGGCGGCGCTGCCGCCGAGAAGACCGCGTACGTTGAGCGCGTTGTCGCGATCAACCGCGTCGCCAAGGTTGTCAAGGGTGGTCGTCGCTTCAGCTTCACCGCGCTGGTCGTGGTGGGCGACGGTGACGGCACCGTAGGTGTCGGTTACGGCAAGGCCAAGGAAGTTCCCGCGGCCATCGCCAAGGGTGTCGAGGAAGCCAAGAAGAACTTCTTCAAGGTTCCCCGCATCCAGGGCACCATCCCTCACCCGATCCAGGGCGAGAAGGCCGCGGGCGTCGTCCTGCTCAAGCCGGCTTCCCCCGGTACCGGCGTTATCGCCGGTGGCCCGGTGCGTGCCGTGCTCGAGTGCGCCGGCGTTCACGACATCCTGTCGAAGTCGCTCGGCTCCGACAACGCGATCAACATCGTGCACGCGACCGTGGAGGCCCTGAAGGGCCTGCAGCGTCCCGAGGAGATCGCGGCTCGCCGTGGTCTGCCCCTCGAGGACGTCGCTCCCGCGGCTCTGCTCCGTGCTCGTGCGGGAGCGGGTGCGTAATGGCCCGCCTCAAGATCACGCAGACGAAGTCGTACATCGGCAGCAAGCAGAACCACCGCGACACCCTGCGTTCGCTCGGGCTCAAGCGCCTGAACGACGTGGTCGTCAAGGAGGACCGCCCCGAGTTCCGCGGAATGGTGCACACCGTCCGCCACCTCGTGACGGTTGAGGAGGTCGACTGACATGGCGGAGAACAACCCGCTGAAGGTCCACAACCTCCGTCCCGCCCCGGGCGCCAAGACCGCCAAGACCCGTGTGGGTCGTGGTGAGGCGTCGAAGGGTAAGACGGCCGGTCGTGGTACCAAGGGCACGAAGGCCCGTTACCAGGTTCCGCAGCGCTTCGAGGGTGGGCAGATGCCCCTCCACATGCGTCTGCCGAAGCTCAAGGGCTTCAAGAACCCGTTCCGCACCGAGTACCAGGTCGTGAACCTGGACAAGCTCGGCGCTCTCTACCCCGAGGGTGGAGAGGTCACGGTGGCCGACCTGGTCGCCAAGGGCGCGGTGCGCAAGAACAGCCTCGTCAAGGTGCTCGGCGCCGGCGAGATCTCCGTGGCGCTGCAGGTGACGGTCGACGCCGTCTCCGGCTCCGCCAAGGAGAAGATCGCCGCCGCCGGCGGCACCGTCACCGAGCTCGTCTGAGACGACTCGATGGCCTGAACATCCGACCGGGGATGCCTCTCAAAAGGGGCATCCCCGGTTGGTCGTTCCTAGGGGGGCATGTCCGCCGGTAAGGTGGCGTGCACTGTCTATGCTCCGTGCGGTATGCCCGCACGGTTTTTGACTGGTACCTATTCGTCGAACCTCAAGACCGTCACCTCTGGCGCATGGCGCGGGGGTCGCAGGAGGCACCGTGCTCACCGCGTTCGCCCGGGCGTTCAAGACGCCCGACCTGCGCAAGAAGCTGCTCTTCACGCTCGGCATCATCGTGCTGTACCGGCTCGGGGCACACATCCCCGTGCCCGGTGTCAGTTACCAGGCCGTACAGCAGTGTGTGGACCAGGCGAGCCAGGGCAACAACACCCTGTTCGGCCTGGTGAACATGTTCAGTGGCGGGGCGCTGCTGCAGATCACCATCTTCGCGCTCGGCATCATGCCGTACATCACGGCGAGCATCATCCTGCAGCTGCTGACCGTCGTGATCCCGCGTCTGGAAGCCCTCAAGAAGGAGGGGCAGTCGGGCACCGCGAAGATCACGCAGTACACGCGCTATCTGACGATCGCCCTCGCCATCCTGCAGGGCACCGGTCTCGTCGCCACCGCCAAGAGCGGTGCGCTGTTCAGCGGCTGCACGGTGGCCAACCAGGTCGTCCCGGACCCGTCCGTCTTCACCATCGCCACGATGGTCATCACGATGACCGCCGGTACCGCCGTCGTCATGTGGCTCGGTGAGCTCATCACCGACCGCGGCATCGGCAACGGCATGTCGATCCTGATGTTCATCTCGATCGCCGCCGGCTTCCCGGGCGCGCTGTGGGCCATCAAGGAGAGCGGCAAGCTCGCCAAGGGCTGGATCGAGTTCGGCACCGTCATCCTCGTCGGCTTCGTGATGGTGGCGCTCGTCGTCTTCGTCGAGCAGGCCCAGCGTCGTATCCCGGTGCAGTACGCGAAGCGCATGATCGGCCGCAGGTCCTACGGCGGAACGTCCACTTATATCCCGCTCAAGGTGAACCAGGCAGGTGTGATTCCTGTCATCTTCGCCTCGTCGCTGCTCTACATCCCGGCCTTGATCGCGCAGTTCTCGAACTCGTCTTCAGGGTGGAAGACCTGGATCGAAGCCCACTTCGTCAAGGGTGACCACCCCTACTACATCGCGACGTACTTCCTCCTGATCGTGTTCTTCGCCTTCTTCTACGTGGCGATCTCGTTCAACCCCGAGGAAGTTGCCGACAACATGAAGAAGTATGGTGGCTTCATCCCGGGTATCCGGGCTGGTCGACCTACTGCCGAGTATCTGAGCTACGTGCTCAACCGGATCACTTGGCCGGGCTCGCTGTATCTGGGTCTGATCGCTCTTGTGCCGACGATGGCGTTGGCAGGCTTCGGTGGCGCCAATGCCAACTTCCCGTTCGGCGGGACGAGCATCCTCATCATCGTGGGTGTGGGGCTGGAGACCGTGAAGCAGATCGAGAGCCAGCTCCAGCAGCGCAATTACGAAGGGTTCCTCCGCTGATGCGAATCGTCCTCGTCGGACCGCCCGGTGCGGGCAAGGGTACGCAGGCCGCGTTCCTTGCCAAGAACCTGGACATTCCGCACATCTCCACGGGTGACCTGTTCCGCGCCAACATCTCGCAGGGCACGGAGCTGGGTCTCAAGGCCAAGGCGTACATGGACGCCGGCGACCTTGTCCCGGACGAGGTGACCATCGGAATGGCCAAGGACCGGATGGAGCAGCCGGACGCCGTCAACGGCTTCCTGCTGGACGGGTTCCCGCGGAACGTGGCCCAGGCCGAGGCTCTGGACACGGTGCTCAAGGCCGAGGACATGCAGCTGGACGCTGTCCTCGACCTGGAGGTCCCCGAGGACGAGGTCGTGAAGCGGATCGCGGGTCGCCGCATCTGCCGCAACGACAGCGCGCACGTCTTCCACGTCGAGTACAACGCGCCGAAGACCGAGGGTGTCTGCGACGCCTGCGGCGGCGAGCTGTACCAGCGCCCGGACGACTCCGAGGAGACCGTCCGCAAGCGCCTGGAGGTCTACCACACGCAGACCGAGCCGATCATCGACTACTACCGGGCGCAGAACCTGGTCGTGACGATCACGGCGCTCGGCAAGGTGGACGAGGTCACCGCCAAGGCGATGGCCGCGCTCAAGAAGTAACCCTGGTTCGTTCGATACGGCCGCGGTGCCCCTCGGGGCGCCGCGGCCGTATCGTTGTTCTGTCCCGTGTACACGCAAGGAAAGGCCCCCGCCACGATGGTGCAGATCAAGACCCCCGAGCAGATCGCGAAGATGCGCGAGGCGGGGCTGGTCGTCGCCGCCATCCACGCGGCGACCCGTGAGGCGGCCGTGCCGGGCGCCACGACGAAGGACCTGGACGAGGTCGCCCGCAAGGTGATCGCAGACCACGGGGCGAAGTCGAACTTCCTCGGGTACGGCGGCTTCCCCGCGACGATCTGCACCTCGGTCAACGAGGTCGTCGTCCACGGCATCCCGGACGAGAAGACCGTTCTCAAGGACGGCGACATCATCTCCATCGACGCCGGCGCGATCGTGGACGGCTGGCACGGCGACGCCGCGTACACGGCGTTCGTGGGCACGGGTCACGCGCCGGAGCTGATCGAGCTCTCGCGGGTGACCGAGGAGTCGATGTGGGCCGGCATCGCCGCGATGAAGAACGGCAACCGGCTCGTGGACGTCTCCCGGGCGATCGAGACGTACATCCGCCGTCAGCCGAAGCCGGGCGGCGGCAAGTACGGCATCGTCGAGGACTACGGCGGCCACGGCATCGGCACCGAGATGCACATGGACCCGCACCTGCTGAACTACGTCTCCCGCAAGCGCGGCAAGGGCCCGAAGCTGGTTCCCGGCTTCTGCCTGGCGATCGAGCCCATGGTCTCGCTCGGCACGCCCCGCACGGAGGTCCTGGCGGACGACTGGACGGTCGTCTCCACGGACGGCACCTGGTCCTCCCACTGGGAGCACTCGGTGGCCGTGACGGAGGAGGGCCCGCTGGTCCTGACGGCCCCCGACTGCGGCAGGGCGAAGCTGGCGGAGCTGGGCGTGGTGGCAGCGCCGGATCCCTTGGCGTAGCCGACGGGGCGCGCCGGCGTCGGCCGGCGCCCGCCCTCCGGCCACGAGGGCTGCGTCGCGGGATGGGGCTGCGGCAGGGCGAAGCCGGCGGAAGCCGGGCGTCGTGGCGGCGCCGGATCCTTACCCTGGGCCCTGAGGGCCTGGGGAGACCCCTGTGGCGCAGGGCCGCCGAGCCGCGGCGTGGCTCCTTGCGTAACGATCTTCCGTGGTGGGCAAACTTCCCGGATTCGTCTTTTCCAGGTGCCTGACGTAGACTGATGCGTCGGCTCTCGTGTACCCGTGTGTCCGCATTCGGGATCGAGAGTCGATCAAGGTAGCCGATTCGAAAGGCGAAGCGTGGCCAAGAAGCAAGGTGCCATCGAAATCGAGGGCACCGTGATCGAGTCCCTCCCGAACGCCATGTTCAAGGTGGAGCTCCAGAACGGTCACAAGGTCCTCGCGCACATCTCCGGCAAGATGCGGATGCACTACATCCGAATCCTCCCGGACGACCGGGTCGTCGTGGAGCTCTCTCCGTACGACCTGACGCGTGGCCGGATCGTCTACCGCTACAAGTAGATCTTGCCCGCACCCCGCCTCCGCGCGCGGGTGGTGGCACTGACCCGGAGAACCTCACACCCATGAAGGTCAAGCCGAGCGTCAAGAAGATCTGCGACAAGTGCAAGGTGATCCGCCGTCACGGTCGGGTCATGGTCATCTGCGACAACCTGCGCCACAAGCAGCGCCAGGGCTGACGCACGCCGACCGACCTGCATTTCGCAGTTCTTCGCGCGACGCAAGCAATACGTACATACGCAGAGCCCGCCCAGCCCGCAAGGGTCGGCGGCACCTCCGGCGGGGGCCGGGGACCTGATTCGTACCTCATACGGCGAATGAGGAGCGGCTTTGCGGAAGACCCCCGAACACACAGGAGCCATTGAATGGCACGCGTTTCCGGTGTTGACATCCCGCGCGAAAAGCGTGTGGAGATCGCACTCACCTACGTCTTCGGTATCGGGCGCACCCGGTCCAAGGAGATCCTCGCCTCCACCGGCGTGAACCCGAACACCCGCGTTCGTGACCTGGCCGAAGAGGACCTGGTCAAGATCCGCGAGTACGTGGACGCCAACCTCCAGACCGAGGGTGACCTCCGCCGCGAGATCCAGGGCGACATCCGCCGCAAGATCGAGATCCAGTGCTACCAGGGCATCCGCCACCGTCGTGGCCTGCCCGTGCACGGTCAGCGGACGAGCACGAACGCCCGTACCCGCAAGGGCCCGCGTCGCGCCATCGCCGGCAAGAAGAAGCCGGGCAAGAAGTAGTCCTCAGCGGACGCTTGACCACACGGTCTTCGCTGTAGGACCGACCACCTCCCGTAGGAGATATAGATGCCCCCCAAGGGTCGTCAGGGCGCTGCCAAGAAGGTGCGCCGCAAGGAAAAGAAGAACGTCGCTCACGGCCACGCGCACATCAAGAGCACGTTCAACAACACGATCGTCTCGATCACGGACCCCTCGGGCAACGTGATCTCCTGGGCCTCCGCCGGCCACGTCGGCTTCAAGGGCTCGCGCAAGTCCACCCCGTTCGCCGCGCAGATGGCCGCCGAGTCGGCCGCTCGCCGCGCGCAGGAGCACGGCATGCGCAAGGTCGACGTCTTCGTGAAGGGTCCGGGCTCCGGCCGCGAGACCGCGATCCGCTCCCTCCAGGCCACGGGCCTCGAGGTCGGTTCGATCCAGGACGTCACCCCCACGCCGCACAACGGCTGCCGTCCGCCGAAGCGTCGTCGCGTCTGACGCTCTGCGTCCGATGTACGACCGGCAACGGTTGATTTGAGGGTTGGGCGGTACGGCTCTTCGGAGGCGTGCCGCCCGTACCCTTGGTAGTACCTCTGTCGGACGTCAAATAGTGGGCGTCCACAACCGAAGGATTCACACCATGCTGATCGCTCAGCGTCCCTCGCTGACCGAAGAGGTCGTCGACGAGTTCCGCTCGCGGTTCGTCATCGAGCCCCTGGAGCCGGGCTTCGGCTACACGCTCGGCAACAGCCTCCGTCGTACGCTCCTCTCCTCGATCCCGGGTGCGGCTGTCACGTCCATCCGTATCGACGGTGTCCTGCACGAGTTCACCACCGTGCCGGGCGTCAAGGAGGACGTCACCGACCTCATCCTGAACATCAAGCAGCTGGTCGTCTCCTCGGAGCACGACGAGCCGGTCGTGATGTACCTGCGCAAGCAGGGTCCCGGCCTGGTCACCGCTGCCGACATCGCCCCGCCGGCCGGCGTCGAGGTGCACAACCCCGACCTGGTGCTCGCCACGCTCAACGGCAAGGGCAAGCTGGAGATGGAGCTGACCGTCGAGCGCGGTCGCGGCTACGTCTCCGCCGTGCAGAACAAGCAGGTGGGCCAGGAGATCGGCCGTATCCCGGTCGACTCCATCTACTCGCCGGTGCTCAAGGTCACGTACAAGGTCGAGGCGACCCGTGTCGAGCAGCGCACCGACTTCGACAAGCTGATCGTCGACGTCGAGACCAAGCAGGCCATGCGCCCGCGTGACGCCATGGCGTCCGCCGGTAAGACCCTGGTCGAGCTGTTCGGTCTGGCGCGCGAGCTCAACATCGACGCCGAGGGCATCGACATGGGACCGTCCCCGACGGACGCCGCCCTTGCCGCCGACCTGGCGCTGCCGATCGAGGAGCTCGAGCTCACCGTTCGTTCGTACAACTGCCTCAAGCGTGAGGGCATCCACTCCGTGGGTGAGCTCGTGGCGCGCTCCGAGGCCGACCTGCTCGACATCCGCAACTTCGGTGCGAAGTCGATCGACGAGGTCAAGGCGAAGCTGGCCGGCATGGGCCTGGCCCTCAAGGACAGCCCGCCCGGATTCGACCCGACCGCCGCCGCCGACGCCTTCGGCGCCGACGACGACGCGGACGCGGGCTTCGTCGAGACCGAGCAGTACTAAGAAGCTCGGGCCGTTTCGGTCCGTACTCGGGTGCGGGTGCGGGTGCGCTGTGCTTGATCGCGCAGTTCCCCGCGCCCCTTCCGGGAGCGCCCCTGTGGGGCTGCTCCCGGATCTCCGACAGGTAACCGCCTGCTCGGACACTGACACCGGTACCTCACACGGCCGGTGCAGATCACAAGGAGAAACACCATGCCGCGTCCCGCCAAGGGTGCCCGCCTCGGTGGCAGCGCCGCTCACGAGCGTCTGCTGCTTGCCAACCTGGCGAAGTCCCTCTTCGAGCACGGCCGCATCACCACGACCGAGGCCAAGGCCCGCCGCCTGCGTCCGGTCGCCGAGCGCCTGATCACCAAGGCGAAGAAGGGCGACATCCACAACCGTCGCCTGGTGCTGCAGACGATCACGGACAAGGGCGTCGTCCACACGCTCTTCACCGAGATCGCCCCGCGCTACTCCGAGCGCCCGGGTGGCTACACCCGTATCACCAAGATCGGCAACCGTCGTGGCGACAACGCCCCGATGGCCGTGATCGAGCTGGTCGAGGGCGAGATCGCCAAGAAGGCGACCGTCGCCGAGGCCGAGGCCGCCGCCAAGCGCGCCGTCAAGGAGGCTGACGAGGCCAAGGTCGAGGAGACCAAGGTCGAGGACGCCGCCGAGGAGTCGAAGGACGCGTAAGCGTTCCGACGAATCTCGTGTGCGGGCCCGTACCCCCAGGGGTACGGGCCCGCTTCCGTGATGTTGAGAGGATGAATCGCGTGAGCGACGACGTGCAGCCCGGTTTCGTACGGATCCGGCTCGACCTTTCCTACGACGGGAAGGACTTCTCCGGCTGGGCCAAGCAGGCCCACGGACAGCGGACCGTCCAGGGCGACATCGAGGACGCCCTGAAGACCGTGACGCGGTCCAAGGAGACGTACGAGCTGACCGTCGCCGGACGCACCGACGCCGGTGTGCACGCCCGCGGCCAGGTCGCCCACGTCGATCTGCCCGTCGAGCTGTGGGCCGAGCACCAGGACAAGCTGCTCAGGCGGCTCGCGGGACGGCTCTCGCACGATGTGCGGGTCTGGCGCCTGACGGAGGCCCCCAGCGGTTTCAACGCGCGGTTCTCGGCCATCTGGCGCCGTTACGCCTACCGCGTCACCGACAACCCCGGCGGCGTCGACCCGCTGCTGCGCGGCCACGTCCTCTGGCACGACTGGGCCCTCGACATGGACGCCATGAACGCCGCCGCCGAGCGGCTCGTCGGCGAGCACGACTTCGCCGCCTACTGCAAGAAGCGCGAGGGCGCCACCACCATCCGTACGCTCCAGGAGCTGCGCTGGGAGCGGCGGCCCGGCGGCATCTTCGAAGCGACCGTCAAGGCGGACGCCTTCTGCCACAACATGGTCCGCTCGCTCGTCGGCGCCCTGCTCTTCGTCGGGGACGGACACCGCCCGGTCGACTGGCCGGCGAAGGTCCTTGCCGCGGGTGTCCGGGACTCGGCCGTGCACGTCGTACGCCCGCACGGGCTCACCCTCGAAGAGGTCGGCTACCCGGCCGACGAGCTCCTGGCCGCCCGGAACCGGGAGGCCAGGAACAAGCGGTCACTCCCCGGGAGCGCCGGCTGCTGCTGACGCCTGGGAGCGGCCCCGTGCGTAGATCTGGTTGAAGGTGAAGGTGCCCAGGTCGTCACTGGCCTGGAAGATCGCCTTGTCGCCCGTGGTGACCTTCTTGCCGTTGGTGAACCCGGCCTGGGTGAAGTACGCGTACCGGCCGATCGAGTTCGCCCGGCGCAGACAGACCGTCGCGCGGCAGAACTCCTTCACACCCGAGCCGGCCAGCGGGGCGATGCCGCCGCTGGCCTGGTTCTTCGCCTTCAGCGCCTCCGCCTCGGTGGAGAACACGGCCACGCCGACGGTGATCGCGACCCCGTCCTTCACATAGGTGGCGCGAATCACGCGGTCGCAGCCGTTCTTCTTCAGGACCGAGCCGAGAGCACCCTGCGCCACGCTCGCGCAGTTCGTCGTCGACGAGGTCGAGCCCTTGCCGTACGCGCGGCCGCTCATCGTCAGCTTCTTGCCCGGGAAGAGACCCTCGGCGCTCAGCGGGGCCTTGTCCTTCTTCTCGTTCGAGATGAAGTCCTTGGGGTTGGGCGGGGGCGGCGGAGCCACGGAGGAGAACGTCGGGGCGGGCGTCGGGCTGCCGCCGGCCGTGGCCGAGTCGGTGGGGGCCACCGTGCCGTTCTTGCCCGTCGTGGGGGTGTCGTTGCCGCTCACGACCGCTGTGGCGACGATCGCGCCGACCGCGACGGTGGCGAGCGCGCCACCGCCGATCATCAGCCAGCGCTTACGCCGCCGGGCGCCCGCGGAGGCGTCGGCGAGGGCGCCCCAGTCCGGTGTCTGCGGCGCCTGCGCCCCAGGAAACGGGTCCTGTGCCCCCGGAAACGGGTTGGGCTGCTGTCCGAACGGCTGCTGCTGTCCCTGCTGCTGTGGCTCCTGTGGCCACTGCGGTCCCCCAAAGCTCATGCCGCGCATCCTAAACCGGTTGGGAGACAGCGGTGCCGGCGGCGACAATGCCCCTCATGGGACATGTCGAGGCCGCGCATCTGGAGTACTACCTTCCCGACGGGAGGGTCCTGCTCGCGGACGCCTCCTTCCGGGTGGGGGAGGGCGCGGTGGTCGCCCTGGTCGGGGCCAACGGCGCCGGAAAGACCACGCTGCTGCGGATGATCTCCGGGGAGCTCCAGCCGCACGCCGGCTCGGTGACCGTGAGCGGCGGGCTCGGCGTGATGCCGCAGTTCGTCGGCTCGGTGAGGGACGAGCGCACGGTCCGTGACCTGCTGGTCTCGGTCGCCCAGCCCCGCATCCGCGAGGCGGCTAAGGCGGTCGACGCCGCCGAGCACCTGATCATGACGGTCGACGACGAGGCCGCGCAGATGGCGTACGCGCAGGCCCTCAGCGACTGGGCCGAGGTCCAGGGATACGAGGCCGAGACCGTCTGGGACATGTGCACGATGGCGGCGCTGGGTGTGCCGTACGAGAAGGCGCAGTTCCGCGAGGTCCGCACGCTCAGCGGCGGCGAGCAGAAGCGCCTCGTCCTGGAGTCGCTGCTGCGCGGCACCGACGAGGTGCTCCTGCTCGACGAGCCCGACAACTATCTGGACGTCCCCGGCAAGCGGTGGCTGGAGGAGCGGCTGCGGGAGACCCGTAAGACCGTGCTCTTCATCTCCCACGACCGGGAACTGCTCGCCCGGGCCGCGCAGAAGATCATCGCGGTGGAGCCGGGCCCTGCCGGGTCCGACGTCTGGGTGCACGGCGGCGGCTTCGAGACCTTCCACGAGGCGCGGCGGGAGCGCTTCGCCCGCTTCGAGGAGCTGAAGCGGCGCTGGGAGGAGAAGCACGCGCAGCTGAAGAAGCTGGTGCTCAACCTGCGGCAGGCGGCGTCGGTCAGCCACGACATGGCGTCCCGGTACGCGGCGGCGCAGACCCGGCTGAAGAAGTTCGAGGAGGCCGGGCCGCCGCCGGAGCCGCCGCGCGAGCAGGACATCCGGATGCGGCTGCGCGGCGGCCGGACGGGTGTGCGGGCGGTGACCTGCGAGAACCTTGAGCTGACCGGCCTGATGAAGCCCTTCTCGCTGGAGATCTTCTACGGGGAGCGGGTCGCAGTCCTCGGCTCGAACGGGTCGGGCAAGTCACACTTCCTGCGGCTGCTCGCCGGGGATCCGTCCGTGGCGCACACGGGTCTGTGGAAGACGGGCGCGCGGGTGGTTCCCGGCCACTTCGCGCAGACCCACGCCCACCCGGAGCTCGAGGGCCGTTCCCTCGTGGACATCCTCTGGTCGGAACATGCGAAGGACCGCGGCGGGGCGATGTCGGTGCTGCGCCGGTACGAGCTGGAGGGGCAGGGCGACCAGCCCTTCGAGAAGCTCTCCGGCGGTCAGCAGGCCCGGTTCCAGATCCTGCTCCTGGAGCTCTCCGGCACGACGGCGCTGCTGCTCGACGAGCCGACGGACAACCTGGACCTGGAGTCGGCGGAGGCTCTCCAGGACGGCCTGGAGTCGTACGACGGCACGGTTCTCGCCGTCACGCACGACCGGTGGTTCGCGAAGACCTTCGACCGTTACCTGGTCTTCGGCTCGGACGGTGTCGTCCGGGAGACGCCGGAGCCGGTCTGGGACGAGCGCCGGGTCGAGCGGGTGCGCTGACGGCGGATGCCGCCGGGTCCTCAGGGCTACTACGGGAGCAGGACCAGGCGGCCCCGTACGCCGCCCGCCGCCAGACGCTCGTGGGCGTCCCGTGCCGCGGCGAGGGGGAGGGTGGCCGCGACCCGTGGGGTCAGGATGCCGGCCTCGGCGAGGGCGGCCAGTCCTGCCAGGGCCCGGCCGTCGGCGCGGATCCAGACCTGGTGCACCCGGGTGCCCCGCAGCGGGACCGGGGCCCCGCCCGCGACGAGCGCCGCGAAGGCTCCGCCGGAGCGCACGCCGTCGAGGGCGGTCGCCCCCAGGACCGCGGCGTCCACGGCCCCGGCCACGCCCCCGGGTACCAGGGTGCGGACCGTCTCGCCGAGGCGGTCGGCCGTGTCCGGCACGAAGAGTTCCGCCCCCAGGTCGCGGACGAGCGCCTCGTCGCGCTCCCGGGCGGACGCGACGACCCGCAGCCCGCGCGCGACGGCGAGCTGCACGGTGTGGCCGCCCACCGCTCCCGCAGCTCCTGTGACCAGCAGCGCCTCGCCCGGGGAGAGCCCGAGCGCGTCGAGGGCCTGGAGTGAGGTGAGACCGCTCAGCGGCAGCGTGGCGGCCGCGGCGGCGGGGACGCCCGCGGGGGCCGGGGCGAGGGTGTGGGCGTCGAGCACGACCTGGTCGGCCTGGGTGCCGAGCGGCACGTCCAGGCGGTCGTGCAGGCCGATGACCCGGTCGCCGGGGCGCGGCTGGGTGACCCCGGGGCCCGTCTCCTCGACCACGCCCGCCACGTCCCAGCCGAGGCCGGTCCGTGCCCGTGCGGGCATCAGCCCTGCGTCCGCGAGCGCGCCGGAGCGTGTGGCCAGGTCCACGGGGTTGACCGTCGCCGCCTCGACGCGGACCCGTACCTGTCCGGGGCCCGGGGACGTGGGGGCGGGTACGTCGGCGATCCGCAGGACCTCCGGTCCGCCGAAGGAGTCGATGACGAGGGCGCGCATCGCGGCCGCCTTTCCTTGGGAAGGAGTGTTGCCGCGAACCTAGGGAGAGCTACTCTCCGTGGGGAAGTACGTACGCGGGAGTGCGTACCGCACGGGGAGGGGCGTCCATGGCCACGCGTACCGCCGCGCAGCAGCGTGAGGAGGCGCGTCGCGCCTATGACGCCTACCTCGCCGAGTGCCCCGCCCGGCAGCTCCTCGACCGGATCGCCGACAAGTGGGTCACCCTGCTCCTGAGCGCCCTCGCGGACGGCCCGCGGCGCTACAGCGACCTGGGCCGCACGATCGCCGGCGTCAGTCAGAAGATGCTCACGCAGACGCTGCGGGCGCTGGAGCGGGACGGCCTCGTGGCCCGGTCGGTGACGCCGTCCGTGCCCGTACGGGTGGACTACGAGCTGACCGCGCTCGGGGTGAGCCTGCTGCCGGTGGTCCGGGCCGTGAAGGACTGGGCGGACGGGCACATCGAGGAGGTCCTCGCCTCGCGGGAGATCTACGACGGGGCGCCCCGGGTCGAGCGGGTGCGCTGACCTGGTGTCTCGCGGCGTTTTGACCCGTCGGGGGCGGCGCGGGTAGTGTTGCGGTTTGTTATGCGTATTGGCTTCGTCGTTCACACGCGAAGGGCCCTTACGCAGGTTCCCTGGAGCAGTTACCAGTGGCTCGCATACGGGCAGTGATCCCGGCAGTGCAGGCCCCAGCTGCATGATCGCTTCAGGTGTGTCTGGACTCCATCCACTGAAGAAGCGAAGGCTACGAAGTGCGTACGTACAGCCCCAAGCCCGGCGATGTCACTCGCCAGTGGCACATCATCGACGCGCAGGACGTTGTCCTGGGCCGTCTGGCGACGACGGCTGCGAACCTCCTCCGAGGCAAGCACAAGCCCGTCTACGCCCCCCACATGGACATGGGCGACTTCGTCATCATCATCAACGCTGACAAGGTCCACCTGTCCGGCAACAAGAAGACCCAGAAGCTGGCGTACCGCCACTCCGGCTTCCCGGGTGGTCTGCGCTCCGTCCGTTACGACGAGCTGCTGGACAAGAACCCCGAGAAGGCCGTCGAGAAGGCCATCAAGGGCATGATCCCCAAGAACACCCTGGGCCGTCAGATGCTCTCGAAGCTGAAGGTCTACGCGGGCGAGAACCACCCGCACGCTGCCCAGCAGCCGGTCCCGTTCGAGATCACCCAGGTCGCGCAGTAGTTCCGGCCACACCCCCTAAGAACGAAAGAAATCTGAGGAGAATCGTGGCCGAGACCACTGTTGAGAACCCCATCGAGGGCGAGGAGACCTACGCCGAGGTCACCACCTTCGAGTCCGAGGTCCCCGTCGAGGGTGAGTACACCTCGGAGTCCCTGGCGTCGCGCTTCGGTGACCCGCAGCCGGCCGCCGGCCTGGGTCGTCGCAAGAACGCCATCGCCCGCGTCCGGATCGTCCCGGGCACCGGCAAGTGGAAGATCAACGGGCGTACGCTCGAGGACTACTTCCCGAACAAGGTGCACCAGCAGGAAGTCAACGAGCCCTTCAAGGTGCTCGAGCTCGACAACCGCTACGACGTCATCGCCCGCATCTCGGGTGGCGGCGTCTCCGGCCAGGCCGGCGCCCTGCGCCTCGGTGTGGCCCGTGCGCTGAACGAGGCGGATGTCGAGAACAACCGCCCGGCGCTGAAGAAGGCCGGCTTCCTCTCCCGCGACGACCGTGCGGTCGAGCGCAAGAAGGCCGGTCTCAAGAAGGCCCGTAAGGCCCCGCAGTACAGCAAGCGTTAATCGCCTGCTCGGTCTGCTTTGCACGTACGCCCCGGCGGCACTGCCCGTGCTGCCGGGGCGTACGTCTTTTCCTCCCCCTGGGCCTTTCTGGGCAGCTCTGACGTGAAAACGGGCATCAAGCGTTCAGGGGATCGCAAATTCGGAGCAGTTTCGGAGGACAGCTGTGGGACGACTCTTCGGCACGGACGGTGTGCGCGGTGTTGCCAACGCGGATCTGACGGCGGAGCTCGCGCTCGGTCTGTCGGTCGCGGCGGCGCATGTGCTCGCCGAGGCGGGGACCTTTGAGGGCCATCGGCCGACCGCGGTGGTCGGGCGGGACCCGCGTGCGTCGGGAGAGTTCCTGGAGGCCGCCGTCGTGGCGGGCCTCGCGAGCGCGGGCGTGGACGTCCTGCGTGTCGGCGTGCTGCCCACCCCCGCTGTGGCCCATCTCACCGGAGCGCTCGGCGCCGATCTCGGCGTGATGCTCTCCGCCAGCCACAACGCGATGCCCGACAACGGCATCAAGTTCTTCGCCCGCGGTGGTCACAAGCTCGCCGACGAGCTGGAGGACCGGATCGAGTCCGTCTACGAGGAGCACCGCACCGGTGCCCCGTGGGAGCGGCCGACCGGCGCCGGCGTCGGCCGGGTCCGTGACTACGACGAGGGCTTCGACACGTACGTCTCCCACCTGCTCGCCGTCCTGCCGAACCGGCTCGACGGGCTGAAGGTCGTCCTCGACGAGGCGCACGGCGCCGCCTCGCACGTCTCGCCCGAGGCGTTCACCCGTGCGGGTGCCCAGGTCGTCACGATCGGTGCGGAGCCGGACGGCCTCAACATCAACGACGGCTGCGGCTCCACCCACCTCGGTCTGCTCAAGGCCGCCGTGGTCGAGCACGGCGCCGACTTCGGCATCGCCCACGACGGCGACGCGGACCGCTGCCTCGCCGTCGACGCGGCCGGCAACGAGATCGACGGCGACCAGATCCTCGCCGTGCTCGCCCTCGCCATGCGCGAGGCCGGGACGCTGCGCGGAGACACCGTTGTCGCGACCGTGATGTCCAACCTCGGCTTCAAGCTGGCCATGGAGCGCGAGGGCCTCCAGCTGGTGCAGACGGCGGTCGGCGACCGCTACGTCCTGGAGTCCATGAAGGAGCACGGCTACGCGCTGGGCGGCGAGCAGTCCGGGCACGTGATCGTGCTCGACCACGCCACCACCGGCGACGGCACTTTGACCGGCCTGATGCTGGCGGCGCGGATCGCCTCCACCGGCAGGTCGCTCGCGGAGCTGGCCTCCGTCATGGAGCGGCTGCCGCAGGTCCTCGTCAACGTGCCCGACGTGGACAAGTCCCGGGTGAAGACCTCCGGCGAGCTGGCCGCGGCGGTCACCGACGCGGAGCGCGAACTGGGCTCCACCGGCCGTGTGTTGCTCCGCCCCTCGGGCACCGAGCCGCTGGTACGCGTGATGGTCGAGGCCGCCGACATCGAGCAGGCGCGGGCCGTGGCCGGGCGTCTGGCGGACGTGGTGAAGTCCGCGCTGGGCTAGTCGCCGTCCTACTTGCTGCGTGGCGCACCCGGCGGTCGGGTCATCCGACCCCGCTGGGTGCGCCACAGCAGTTTCCAGCCGATGAGCGTGAGCACACCGGCGACGATGATGCCGGTCAGGTTCAGCAACAACTGCTCGGTGGAACCCCACATCTGGTCCAGCTCGCCGTAGCTGAGGGCCACGGCCGCGTTCGCCGCCGCGGGGACGGTCGTCACCGAGATCGCCACGCCGACCAGCACGCCCGCCTTGGACGAGGTCAGCGAGACGACCCCGGCCACGCCCGCCAGCAGCGCCACGATGAACGAGAACGGGTCGGGCTGGAAGATGAAGCCCGTGTTCGGGCGCGAGGCGTCGAGCATGCCCTCGTCGAACTGGCCGAGGGCGTCCATCACCAGGCTGAACACGGTCGTCGCCACGATCGCCGAGGCGAAACCGACCACCAGGGCGACCGTCGAGCGCCAGACGGCCCTGCCTGAGCGCCGCACCAATCCCGTACTGATACCGGCGAGCGGGCCGAACTCGGGGCCCACCGCCATGGCCCCCACGATCAGGATCGCGTTGTCCAGGACCACACCGCAGGCCGCGATCATCGTCGCCACGATCATCAGGGCCGCATAGGTGATCGTGAGGGTGGACTCCTCCTGGGCGGTGTCCGTGAGCTGCTCCCAGATCACCGCGTCCGCCGCCTCGCCCGGCGCTTCCTTCTCCGCCAGCTCGGCCCGCTCCGAGAGCGACAGATCGATGTGCGCGACCGCGACCGAACCGACCTTGTCGATCTCCAACTCCCGCAGTCCGTGCAGGAGTTCGTCGCCGGCCTCGCGGGCGACGTCGCACATCACGATGTCACCGGCGGGATCGCGGGCGGCACCCTCGAGGACGGCGAGATGGGTGGTGCCCACGGTCGTGTCGATCAGATGGAGAACCGCTTCCGTCCGCGCGGACGGAGTGATGATCCGCAGATGCAGCATGGCCGCACCTTATGGGCTTCAGAGCTTACGGAGACTCAGGCGCTGCACCTTGTGATCCGGTCCCTTGCGCACGACGAGAGTCGCCCGGCCGCGCGTCGGAGCCACGTTCTCCAGCAGGTTCACCTTGTTGATGGTCCGCCACATCGTGCGGGCGTAGTCCAGTGCCTCCTCCTCGGAGACCTGGGTGTAGCGCTGGAAGTACGAGTACGGATTCTGGAACGCCGTGTCGCGCAGCTTGCGGAAGCGGTTGAGGTACCAGCGCTCGATGTCCTCGGGCCGCGCGTCGACGTACACCGAGAAGTCGAAGTAGTCGGCGAGGCCGACGCGCGTACGGCCGTCCTTGCCGGGCAGCGCCGGCTGGAGGACGTTGAGCCCCTCGACGATCAGGATGTCGGGACGCCGGACGACGAGCTGCTCGCCGGGCACGATGTCGTAGATCAGGTGGGAGTAGACCGGGGCGGTGACCTCGTCCTTGCCGGCCTTGATGTCGGCGACGAACCGGGTCAGCGCCCGGCGGTCGTACGACTCCGGGAAGCCCTTGCGGGACATCAGCCCGCGCGCCTTCAGCTCCTCCATCGGATAGAGGAAGCCGTCGGTCGTGACGAGCTCCACGCGCGGGTGCTCCGGCCAGCGCGCGAGCAGCGCCTGGAGGAGACGGGCCACGGTGGACTTGCCCACGGCGACGGAACCGGCGACCCCTATGACAAAGGGCGTCCCGCGCTGCTCGGCCCGCTCCCCGAGGAACGTGTTGAGCGCCCCGCGCAGTCCGCTGGTGGCCTGGACGTACAGGTTGAGCAGGCGGGAGAGCGGCAGATAGATGTCCCGCACCTCGTCGAGGTCGATGACGTCCCCGAGGCCGCGCAGCCGCTCGACCTCGTCGGCGGAGAGCGGCAGCGGCGTCTTGTCACGCAGCGCGCTCCACTCGCCCCGGGTGAGGTCGACGTACGGCGTGGCCTCGGCCCGGCGCTGGCCGTTGCCGTTCCCCTTGGGGTGGGGGCTTCGTGGCGGCGAAGTGATCACCCCGCCATTGTCGTGGGTCGGGGGCGGTTGTGGGTGGTGGGCTCGGTCACGCGGAAAACCTGTTGTCCGACCCTTGCTCTACCGTGATCATGCAGGTTGCCGCGTGGGGTGGACTTACGCGGGGGGAGCCGCCCACGAGGGCGGCACAAGGGAACAGAAGGTCACATCCGAATGCGTACGTCCGTGAGAACCGCCGCCGCCGTTGCTTCCGCCGCCTCTCTCGCGCTGCTGCTCACCGCCTGTGGTGGGGACGGGAAGGGCGAGGAGAAGGGCAAGGACGCCGCCAAGCCGTCCGCCACCTCCGCCGCGCCCGCGGCCAAGGCGCTGTCCGTCGCCGAGCTGGAGAAGCTCGTCGTCGAGCAGGCCGACCTCAAGGGGCACAAGGTGCAGAAGGCGGAGGCCGGGGACGTCGTCAAGTCGAGTGACGTCGCCACCGACAAGGCCGCCTGCAAGCCGATCGCCGACGCCATGTCCTTCATCGCGCCCGGCAGCCCCGCCGCGACCGTGCAGCGCAAGGCCGTCGCCATTCCGGAGAAGAACGCGACGCAGGATCCCACGGAGGCCGCTATCGGGGCGCTCGGTGCCCCGGTCACCGCCGTGACCCTCGGCTCGTACGACGGCGCCGGTGCGCAGGACGCCCTCGCCCTGGTGAAGACGGCCGGCACCGAGTGCGCGGGCGGCTTCACGGTCAAGGGCGGCGGGGAGGAGACCAAGGTCTCCAAGGTCGCCCCGGACACCGTGACCGCAGGCGAGGAGGCCGTCGCCTTCACCGTCACCTCCGACATGGAGGGCGAGCCGTTCGTCAGCAAGCTCGTCGTCTTCCGCAAGGGCAACAACCTCGCCGCCCTCACCACCATCAGCCTCGCCGGTGAGGTCAAGGAGCAGCCGAAGGTCATCATCGACGCGCAGGCGACCAAGCTGGGCTGAGTCCGGCCGTGCGGCGGCCTTCGGTCGTAGGCTGCCGCCATGTGCGGAATCGTGGGATACGTCGGCGGGCAGTCGGCGCTTGATGTGGTGATCGCGGGCCTCAAGCGGCTCGAGTACCGGGGCTACGACTCGGCCGGCGTCGCGGTGCTCTCCGACGGGGGACTGGCCGCGGCGAAGAAGGCGGGCAAGCTCGTCAATCTGGAGAAGGAGCTGGTGGACCGGCCGCTGCCGAGCGGCTCCACCGGTATCGGACACACCCGCTGGGCCACCCATGGCGGGCCGACCGACGTCAACGCGCACCCGCATCTCGACAACGCGGGGCGCGTGGCCGTCGTCCACAACGGGATCATCGAGAACTTCGCCGCCCTGAGGACCGAGCTGGAGGAGCGCGGCCACGACCTCGCGTCCGAGACGGACACCGAGGTCGTGGCCCATCTGCTCGCCGAGGAGTTCTCCTCCAGCGGTGACCTCGCCGAGGCGATGCGGCTGGTATGCCGTCGGCTCGACGGCGCGTTCACGCTGGTCGCCGTGCACGCCGACCAGCCGGACGTCGTGGTCGGGGCCCGGCGGAACTCGCCGCTGGTGGTGGGCGTGGGCGAGGGCGAGTACTTCCTCGCCTCCGACGTGTCCGCCTTCATCGCGCACACCCGGTCCGCGATCGAGCTGGGGCAGGACCAGGTCGTCGAGCTCTCCCGGGAGGGCGTCGAGGTCACCGACTTCGGCGGCGCCCCGGCCGACGTACGGGCGTACCACGTGGACTGGGACGCCTCGGCCGCCGAGAAGGGCGGCTACGACTACTTCATGCTCAAGGAGATCGCCGAGCAGCCCAAGGCGGTCGCCGACACCCTCCTCGGGCGGATCGACGCCGAGGGGCGTCTCAAGCTCGACGAGGTGCGCATCCCGGACGCGGTGCTGCGCGAGGCCGACAAGATCGTCATCATCGCCTGCGGCACGGCCTTCCACGCCGGGATGATCGCGAAGTACGCCATCGAGCACTGGACCAGGATCCCCTGCGAGGTGGAGCTGGCGAGCGAGTTCCGCTACCGCGATCCGATCCTCGGCCAGCGGACGTTGGTCATCGCGATCTCCCAGTCCGGCGAGACGATGGACACCCTGATGGCGCTGCGGCACGCGCGCGAGCAGGGCGCCAAGGTGCTCGCCGTCTGCAACACGAACGGGTCGACGATTCCTCGGGAGTCCGACGCCGTTCTCTACACGCACGCGGGGCCCGAAGTCGCCGTCGCGTCGACGAAGGCGTTCCTGACGCAGCTCGTCGCCTGCTACCTGCTGGCGCTGTACCTGGGCCAGGTGCGCGGGACGAAGTGGGGCGACGAGATCCACGCCGTGGTGCGGGAGCTCGCCCGGATCGCCGACGAGGTCGAGCGGGTCCTGGAGACGATGGAGCCGGTGCGCGCGCTGGCCCGTTCGCTCGCCGACAAGAACACGGTGCTCTTCCTCGGCCGGCACGTCGGCTACCCGGTGGCCCTGGAGGGGGCGCTGAAGCTCAAGGAACTGGCGTACATGCACGCCGAGGGCTTCGCGGCGGGCGAGCTGAAGCACGGGCCGATCGCGCTCATCGAGGAGGACCTGCCGGTGGTCGTCGTCGTGCCCTCGCCGCGCGGCCGGTCCGTCCTGCACGACAAGATCGTCTCCAACATCCAGGAGATCCGGGCGCGCGGGGCGCGGACGATCGTGATCGCGGAGGAGGGCGACGAGACGGTCGTCCCGTACGCCGACCATCTCATCCGCATCCCGGCAACGCCTACGCTGCTCCAGCCGCTGGTCTCCACCGTGCCGCTGCAGGTCTTCGCCTGCGAACTGGCGACGGCGCGCGGCAATGAGGTGGACCAGCCGCGCAACCTGGCGAAATCTGTGACCGTGGAGTGAACGCATGATCATCGGGGTGGGGATCGACGTGGCGGAGATCGACCGCTTTGCCGCGTCGATCGAACGGACGCCTGGGCTGCTCCAGCGCCTCTTCGTGGAGCGCGAGCAGCTGCTTCCGAGCGGTGAGCGGCGCGGGGTCGCCTCCCTCGCCGTGCGGTTCGCCGCGAAGGAGGCGCTGGCCAAGGCGCTCGGCGCGCCGGCCGGTCTCCACTGGACCGATGCCGAGGTGTACGTCGAGGGCAGCGGGCAGCCGCGGCTGCGGGTGAGCGGCACGGTGGCGGCGCGGGCGGCCGAGCTGGGCGTGAAGCGCTGGCACGTGTCGCTCAGCCACGACGCGGGGGTGGCCTCGGCGGTGGTGATCGCGGAGGGGTAGGACCGGTTGCGTGGGTGAGCCCCGTGGCCCGGCCGATCGCGGCCGGACCACGGGGCTCCGCGCATCCCGGGGGAGGTCGGGTTCGCGCGTTCTTCGGGGCGCGCCCGGACCCGCCTGCCGTCGGCCCGGCGGCGGGCGCCGTGGCGGGGGCGGTGCGGTGAGGGAGCGTCAACCCTCGGCTCCGAGCGGTGGCTTGAGGTGTGCGCGGCTTGAGGTGCGCCGCTCGATGCGTGCGGCAGACTGCGGGGCATGCGTACCGCTTACCGCGTGGAGACCGTACGGGCCGCCGAGGCCGAGCTGATGGCGACGCTGCCCGAGGACGCGCTCATGCAACGGGCCGCGGCGGGCCTCGCCGCCGCCTGTTTCTCGCTGCTGGGCCGCGGTCATGTGTACGGGGCGAGGGTCGTCCTGCTCGTCGGCAGCGGGGACAACGGGGGCGACGCGCTCTACGCGGGCGCGCGGCTCGCGCGCCGCGGGGCGGGTGTGACGGCCGTCCTGCTGGGCTCACGGGCCCACGAGCGTGGTCTCGCGGCCCTGCTGGCGGCCGGCGGGCGGGTGACGGAGGACCCGTACGAGGCGCTGGCCGCGGCCGATCTCGTACTCGACGGGATCACCGGCATCGGTGGGCGCGGCGGACTGCGGCCGGACGCCGTGCCGATCGCGCGGGCGGCCCGCGGCTCGGACGCGGCCGTGGTCGCCGTCGACCTGCCGAGCGGAGTGGACGCGGACTCGGGGGCGGTCGCGGGGGAGGCGCTCCGGGCGGACGCGACGGTGACGTTCGGGGCGTACAAGCCGGGCCTGCTCATCGACCCCGCGCGGGAGTACGCGGGGGCGCTGCGGCTCGTCGACATCGGCCTCGGGGAGTTCCTGCCGTCCGTACCGGAGCTCCAGGCGCTCCAACACGAGGATGTGGCAGGGATGCTGCCCGTCCCCGGCGCGGAGAGCGACAAGTACCGGCGGGGTGTGGTGGGCGTGGTCGCCGGCTCCGCGCGGTACCCGGGCGCGGCGGTGCTGGCGGTGGCCGGCGCGCTGCGGGGCGGTGCGGGGGCGGTGCGGTACGTGGGGCCGGCGGCCGACGCGGTGATCGCGCGCTTCCCGGAGACCCTGGTGCACTCGGGGCCGCCGGCGAAGGCGGGGCGCGTGCAGGCCTGGGTCGTCGGGCCGGGGCTCGGTGACGGGCCGGGCGTGGCGGACGCCCTGGCCTCGGACGTACCCGTCCTGGTGGACGCGGACGGGCTGCGGGAGCTGGACGCGTCCGCGGTGCGTGGGCGTACGGCCCCGACGCTGCTCACCCCGCACGCGGGGGAGGCGGCGGCCCTGCTCGGCGTCGCGCGGGAGGCGGTGGAGTCGGAACGGCTGTCGGCGGTACGGGAGCTGGCGGCGCGGTTCGGGGCGACCGTGCTCCTGAAGGGGTCGACCACGCTGGTGGCGGAGGGTTCGGGGCCCGTCCGGGTGAACCCGACGGGGACGTCGTGGCTGGCGACGGCGGGCAGCGGGGACGTCCTGTCGGGCCTGGCGGGCTCCCTGCTCGCGGCGGGCCTGCGCGCCCTGGACGCGGGCTCGGTGGCCGCCTACCTCCACGGCCTGGCGGCCCGCCGCGCATCGGGCGGCGCGCCGATCGCGGCGGGGGACGTGGCGGCGGCCCTCCCGGAGGCGTGGCGGGACGTGACGGCGTAACCGGCTTGCCGGAGGCGTGGCGGGATGGCCTAGGGGTGACCCTGGCGGGCACGCGCAGGGGCGACCCTGCGGGACGCGTGGCGGTATGTGATGGCGCAAGGCCGGCCCAGCGGGCGCGTGGCGGTATGTGATGGCGCAGGGCCGGCCCGGCGGGGGCGCGGTAGGACGTGATGGAGTAACCGGCTCTGCCGGGGCGTGGCGGGACGTGAGCCGTAAGGCCTCCCTGCGGGACCTGATGGCGTAGCGGCCGTGTTCCCGAGCGCGTGGCCCGGGACTCCCCGGGGCCCTCTCTCTCCCGACACGCGGCGTGGCGCCAGGCCTCCCCGGCGGTGGCCTGGGACGTCCCGGAGCCGACACCTGAGAGACTGGGCGCGATGACTGAGACACCGCCGCCCCGCAGAGCCCGCGCCGAGATCGACCTCGGTGCGCTGCGTGCGAACGTCCGCACGCTGCGCGCCCGCGTCGCGCCCCACGTCCAGGTGATGGCCGTGGTCAAGGCGGACGCGTACGGACACGGCGCGATCCGCTGCGCCCGCGCCGCCCTCGAAGCGGGCGCCGACTGGCTCGGCACCGCGACCCCGCACGAGGCGCTCGCCCTGCGCGCCGCCGGCATCACGGACGCGCGGATCCTGTGCTGGCTCTGGACCCCCGGCGACCCCTGGGCCGAGGGCATCGAGGCCGGCCTCGACATGACCGTGAGCGGAAAGTGGGCCCTGGACGAGGTCCTGGCAGCGGCCCGCGAGACGGGCAGGCAGGCGCGCATCCAGCTCAAGGCCGACACCGGCCTCGGCCGCAACGGCTGCCAGCCCGCCGACTGGCCCCAGCTCGTCGGCGAGGCCCTGAAGGCCGAGAAGGACGGGCTGGTGACGATCACCGGCCTGTGGTCGCACCTCGCCTGCGCCGACGAGCCCGGCCACCCCTCCATCGCCTCGCAGCTCGACGTCTTCCGCTCGATGCTCGACTACGCGGAGAAGGCCGGCGTCGAGCCCGAGGTGCGGCACCTCGCCAACTCCCCGGCGACCCTCACGCTCCCGGAGACCCACTTCGACCTCGTACGGCCCGGCATCGCCATGTACGGCGTCTCGCCCAGCCCCGAGATCGGCACCTCCGCCGACTTCGGCCTGCGCCCCGTGATGACGCTCAAGGCGAGTATCGCGCTCGTCAAGCAGGTCCCCGAAGGCCATGGCGTCAGCTACGGCCACCACTACGTCACCGGCCGCGAGACCACCCTCGGTCTCGTACCCGTCGGGTACGCCGACGGCATTCCGCGCCACGCCTCCGGCCGCGGGCCGGTCCTCGTCGGCGACAAGGTCCGTACCGTCGCCGGCCGGGTCGCCATGGACCAGTTCGTCGTCGATCTCGGCGGCGACGAGCCCGCCCCCGGCACCGAGGCCGTGCTCTTCGGGCCGGGCGACCGGGGCGAGCCCACCGCCCAGGACTGGGCCGAGGCCGCCGACACCATCGCGTACGAGATCGTCACCCGCATCGGAGCGCGCGTCCCGCGCGTCTATGTGAACGGGTAAGCACCGACCGACCAGGGACCAGGGGAGCGGCAGTGAGCGAGTCCAGCACCGACAACTGGCGGCGTGCCGGGCTCGCCGGTGCCGCGATAGGCGTCATCGCCGCCGGCGCGGCGGCCGGCGTCGCCATAGAGCGGCTCACCGTCGGGCGCGGAATGCGGCAGAGGGCGCGGCTCGCCCTCGACGCCTCCGGCCCCTACGGCTCCCTGCGCGGCACCCCCGGCAAGGCGCTCGCGGACGACGGAACCGCGCTGCACTACGAGATCGACGAGGTCGAGCCGGACCCGCCCGCGCCGCGGCGCCGACGGCTGTTCGGCCGCAGGACGCCCGCGCCCGTCACCGTCGTCTTCAGCCACGGCTACTGCCTCGGCCAGGACTCCTGGCACTTCCAGCGTGCGGCGCTGCGCGGCCTGGTCCGTACCGTGTACTGGGACCAGCGCAGCCATGGACGTTCGGCCCGCGGTGTCGCCCAGTCGGGCCCCGACGGCGTGCCCGTCTCCATCGACCAGCTCGGCAGCGACCTCAAGGCCGTCATCGACGCGGCCGCGCCCGCGGGGCCGCTGGTCCTCGTCGGGCACTCGATGGGCGGCATGACGATCATGGCGCTCGCCGACCGGTACCCGGAGCTGATCCGTGACCGGGTCGTCGGCGTGGCCTTCGTGGGCACCTCGGCGGGCCGGCTCGGCGAGGTCAACTACGGGCTGCCGTCGGCCGGCGTCAACGCGGTGCGGCGCGTCCTGCCCGGCGTGCTGAAGGCGCTCGGCGCGCAGGCGGAGCTCGTCGAGCGGGGCCGCCGGGCCACCGCCGACCTGTTCGCCGGGCTGATCAAGAAGTACTCCTTCTCGTCCCGGGACGTCGATCCGGCGATCGCCCGGTTCGCGGAGCGGATGATCGAGGCGACACCGATCGACGTGGTCGCGGAGTTCTACCCGGCCTTCGCCGAGCACGACAAGGCGGCGGCCCTGGAGGTCTTCCGCGAGATCCCGGTGCTCGCCCTCGCGGGGGACCGCGATCTGGTCACCCCCAGCGCGCACACCGAGGCCATCGCCGACCTGCTGCCGGAGGCGGAGCTGGTCATCGTGGACGACGGCGGCCATCTGGTGATGCTGGAGCACCCCGAGGCGGTGACGGACCGGCTCGCCGACCTTCTGGCGAAGGTCGGAGCGGTGCCCGTGAAGGCGGCGAAGGCGGGTTCCGGGAGCAGTTAGGTTGGCTCGTATGGCTCGTATGGAAGAACCGCACTCCGCTGAAGCGCACTCCGCCGCCACCCTCGACATCGACTCCCCGGAGGAGATGCAGGAGATCGGCCGTCGCCTGGCCAAGCTGCTCCGCCCCGGCGACCTCGTCATGCTCACCGGTGAGCTCGGCGCCGGGAAGACGACACTGACCCGCGGTCTGGGAGAGGGGCTCGGCGTGCGGGGCGCCGTCACCTCGCCGACCTTCGTCATCGCCCGCGTCCACCCGTCCCTGGTCGGCGGACCCGCCCTCGTCCACGTCGACGCGTACCGCCTCGGCGGTGGTCTCGACGAGATGGAGGACCTCGATCTCGACGTCTCGCTGCCCGATTCCGTGGTGGTCGTGGAGTGGGGCGACGGCAAGGTCGAGGAGCTGACGGACGACCGGCTCCATGTGCTGATCCACCGGGTCGTCGGCGACACGGACGACGACCGGCGCACCGTCGTGCTGCGCGGGATCGGCCGGCGGTGGGCGGACGAGAACCTCGCGCTGAGCTGAACGTACGTAGGTTCCGACAAGGTGTCGGCAAGATGTTGCGTCGGTCGTGCGAGCGTGGTGACATGGATGCACAAGCTGGTTAGGTGTACCTAACCTACGGGAGGCATGCATGGCGACGCCAGAGCGCGAGCGCGCGGAAGAGCGCATCTCGATGAGTGAGCTGCTGGCCTCCTGCGCCGCGGCGAGTGCGGTGTCGACACCCCCGCGCGAGGCGGAACGGGAAGCCGGCCGCGGCTCGTACGAGACCGAGCGGGACGAGGAGCGGGAGCACACCGTCCGCCGCGAGGCCGCGTAAGCACGTCAAGTCCGGGTGGCCGCGTGACCCGTACGGGCGATGCGGCGGCCTCGCTAGGCGACGACGACGACCTTCGCGCCGATCGCCGCGAACGTCCACATCGCGTCGCCGTCCGCCCGCTTCATCCGGATGCCGCCCGTCTTCCGCTCCGGGTCCGGAGTCGGGAGCGAGCCGTCGACCGCCGCGCTGAAGCCGACCGACACGTCCTGCACGGTCGCGAACCGCACCACGTGCTCGATCTGCACCCCGTCCGAGCCCGTCACCGCACCCGAGCGCGAGGTCACTTTGTAGGACCCCGGGACCGGGTTCACCGTGCTCGGCATCACCGAGAAGGAGTGCGTGGCCTGGCCCTTCGCGTCCACCAGCCACACCCGGCGCTCGGTCAGCGCGTACACGACGCGCGCACCGCTGCCCGAGTTCGCCGGGACGGCGAGAGGATCCTTGGCGGGCTTCTGGGGGCCGCCGGTCGGGACGGAGGAAGGGGCCGACGCCGGGACCCTCGGCTTGGCCGAGACATCCGCGGGCGCGTTCGCCGACGCCTGGTAGGCGAGGAAGGCGACTGCGGCGACCGCCGCCGCGGTGAGCCCGGCCACGAATCCCGAGCTGCTCCTTGCCACCGTGCCAACCTCCCGTACGTATGTATCGATGGTGACGGTAGCAGCCACGGGCGGGTGGGACGGGGCGCCGTGCCCGGCTCCCGGGAGCCGTAGGCTGTTTGCGTGCTCTTGCTCGCCATGGATACCGCCACGCCCGCCGTCACCGTCGCCCTCCACGACGGCGAATCCGTCGTCGCCGAGTCGCGGCAGGTCGACGCCCGCCGCCACGGGGAGCTGCTGCTGCCCGCCGTCGACCGGGTCCTCAAGGAGGCCGGGCTGAAGCTCGACGCGGTCACCGGCCTGGTGGTCGGCGTCGGACCGGGGCCGTACACCGGACTGCGGGTGGGTCTGGTCACCGCGTCGACCTTCTCCTCCGCGCTCGGCGTGCCCGTGCACGGCCTGTGCACGCTGGACGGGCTGGCGTACGCCTCCGGGATCGAGGAGCCGTTCGTCGTCGCGACGGACGCGCGCCGCAAGGAGGTCTACTGGGCGCGGTACGAGAACTCCCGTACACGCGCGACCGACGCGGCCGTCGACCGGCCTGCCGAGATCGCCGAACAGGTCGCCGGACTCCCGGTCGTCGGCGCCGGCGCGCGCCTCTACCCCGAGGTCTTCCCGGACGCCCGCGACCCCGAGCACCAGTCGGCGGGCGCCTTGGCGGCCCTGGCTGCGGAACGGCTCGCGGCGGGCGCCGACTTCCTCGACCCGCTGCCGATGTACCTGCGCCGCCCCGACGCCCAGGTGCCGAAGAACTACAAGGTGGTCACTCCCAAGTGACCGCCGTGACGTCCGCGACGCTGCGCGAGATGCGCTGGTGGGACATCGAGCCGGTGCTCGTGCTCGAACACGAGCTGTTTCCCGAGGACGCCTGGTCCGAGGGCATGTTCTGGTCCGAGCTGGCCCATGCCCGCGGGCCCCGGGCCACCCGCCGCTACATCGTCGCGGAGGCCGAGGGGAAGATCGTCGGCTACGCGGGGCTCGCCGCCGCCGGCGGCCTCGGCGACGTCCAGACGATCGCCGTCGCCCGCGACCAGTGGGGGACCGGGCTCGGCGCCCGGCTGCTCACCGATCTGCTCCAGCACGCCACCGCCTTCGAGTGCGAAGAGGTGCTGCTGGAGGTGCGGGTGGACAACACCAGGGCCCAGAAGCTGTACGAGCGCTTCGGCTTCGAGCCCATCGGCTTCCGGCGCGGCTACTACCAGCCGGGCAATGTCGACGCGCTCGTGATGCGACTGACCGTTCAAGGAACAGAGACTGATTCTGATGGCTGCTGACGAACCCCTCGTACTCGGCATCGAGACCTCCTGCGACGAGACCGGGGTCGGCATCGTCCGCGGCACGACCCTGCTCGCGGACGCGATCGCCTCCAGCGTGGACACCCACGCCCGCTTCGGCGGAGTCGTGCCCGAGATCGCCTCCCGCGCCCACCTCGAGGCGATGGTCCCGACCATCGAGCGCGCCCTGAAGGACGCCGGGATCTCCGCCCGCGACCTCGACGGCATCGCCGTGACGGCCGGCCCCGGCCTCGCCGGAGCGCTGCTGGTCGGCGTCTCGGCGGCGAAGGCGTACGCGTACGCGCTCGGCAAGCCGCTGTACGGCGTGAACCACCTCGCCTCGCACATCTGCGTCGACCAGCTGGAACACGGCCCGCTGCCCGAGCCGACGATGGCGCTGCTCGTCTCCGGCGGGCACTCCTCGCTGCTGCTCGCCCCCGACATCACCGCCGACGTACGGCCGATGGGCGCCACCATCGACGACGCGGCCGGCGAGGCCTTCGACAAGATCGCGCGCGTCCTCGACCTCGGCTTCCCCGGCGGCCCGGTCATCGACCGGCTCGCCCGGGAGGGCGACCCGAACGCCATCGCGTTCCCGCGCGGTCTGAGCGGCTCGAAGGACCCGGCGTACGACTTCTCCTTCTCCGGTCTCAAGACCGCCGTGGCCCGCTGGATCGAGGCCAAGCGGGCAGCCGGCGAGGAGGTGCCGGTACGGGACGTGGCGGCGTCCTTCCAGGAGGCGGTCGTCGACGTGCTGACCCGCAAGGCCGTCCGGGCCTGCAAGGACGAGGGCGTCGACCACCTGATGATCGGTGGCGGGGTCGCGGCCAACTCGCGGCTGCGGGCGCTGGCCCAGGAGCGGTGCGAGCGGGCCGGGATCCGGCTGCGGGTGCCGCGGCCGGGGCTCTGCACGGACAACGGCGCGATGGTGGCGGCGCTGGGCGCCGAGATGGTGGCCCGCAACCGGCCGGCCTCCGACCTGGAGCTGTCGGCGGACTCCTCGCTGCCGGTGACGGACCCGCACGTGCCGGGCGCACACGGCCACGACCACGACCATGTGCACGAGATCAGCAAGGAGAACCTCTACTCGTGATCCTCACGCTCATGTGGGAGGCCCGGGCGGTCCAGGGCCGGGGCGCCGAACTCCTGGAGTGGGCGCGGGCGCAGGAGCTCCCGTACGAGCCGCTGCGGCGCGAGACCTTCCGGGCCCCGCAGGACCGTGTCCTCGTGCTGACCTGGTGGGACGCCCCGGCGCCGGACGCCGAGCTGCCCGAGCTGCCCGAACCGGCCGCGGACCTGATCACCCGGCCGGTGCACCGCTGGCGCTTCGAGTCCGTGGACTGAGGCAACCTTCCGACCGCTTTCGGCATCATCCACGGCGTGACTCACGGCGTGGACAAGAAGATCGTGACCTGGGCGGCGCTGACCGTCGCCGCGTTGCTCGTGACGGGCTGCGGCGGAACCGCGGGGGCGGACACCGCGCCCGTGAAACCGTCCGCGCCCGCGACGACACCCGCCGAGGGCAAGGCCCCCGACCGGGCCCCTGACCAGGCCGCCGAGGCCGCGGCCGCGTACCGGAAGTGGGGCCTGAAGCCCTTCGCCGCCCCGCCCGCCCCGCCGCGGACCAAGCCGGTGAAGCGGGAGCCGGGCGGCCCCGTCCCCGTCATCAGCGACATACCGACGAAGGACAGGATCGTCTTCATCACGATCGACGACGGGGCCGAGAAGGACCCGGAGTTCGTGCAGATGATGAAGGACCTCAAGGTCCCGGTGACGATGTTCCTCACCGACTCCGCGATACGCGCCGACTACGGCTACTTCAAGCCGCTCGCCGCCCTCGGCAACGGCGTCGCCAACCACACCCTCACCCACCCGAACCTGCGTACCCTCGGCCGGGCCGCCCAGAGCCGGGAGATATGCGGCCAGCAGACGAAGCTGGCGAAGGAGTACGGCACGAACCCGCGGCTCTTCCGCCCGCCGTACGGCAACTGGAACGAGGACACCCGCGCGGCCGCCGGCACGTGCGGGGTGGACGCGATCGTGCTGTGGCGCGAGTCGATGCAGATCAAGAACATGCAGTACCAGCGCGGGGACAAGAAGCTCCACCCCGGCGACATCATCCTGGCGCACTTCCGCGGCCCGTCCGAGCTCAAGGGCACGACGATGACCAGGATGACGGCCGACATGCTGCGCCGCATCCAGGAGCAGGGCTTCACGGTGGCCCGCCTGGAGGACTACGTCTGAGGACTCCTCCCGAAATCTCCTTCGGAAATTCCTTCCGCGTGGTGTCGATGCGGGCCGAGCCCGTTCGACGTATGAGTGAAAGGCGGGGAACGGCCCCGCCCGCCACACGAGGAGACCGACCATGCCCCGCTATCTGACGATGGTCCGCATCGAAGAGGGCGCCTTCCAGCTGGAGGACGCCGACCCCGGCTTCGACGAGCGCATGGGTGCGCTGTTCGAGGAGATCACCAAGGCCGGCGTGATGCTGGAGACGGCCGGACTGAAGCCGACCGCGGAGGGCACCCGCGTCACCTGGGAGGGCGGGAAGATCGCCTTCACCGACGGCCCGTTCACCGAGACCAAGGAGATCGTCGGCGGGTACTCGATCACCCAGTGCCGCGACAAGGCGGAAGCCATCGAGTGGACGAAGCGCTTCCTGGAGGTTCACCCGCCGCAGTGGAAGGTGACCTGCGAGGTCCGTGAGATCGAGGAGATGTAGGTGCCGGCCGGGCGGGTGGTGTCATGGTTGATCCATGACCGCACCCGCCCCCGCCGCCGTCGAGACGGTCTTCCGGATGGAGTCGCCGCGGATCATCGCGACCGTGGCGAGGATCGTCCGCGATGTCGGCATCGCCGAGGAGATCGCCCAGGACGCGCTCGTCGCCGCCCTGGAGCAGTGGCCGCGGACGGGCGTCCCGGAACGGCCGGGCGCCTGGCTGACGGCGGCAGCCAAGAACCGCGCCGTCGATCTCGTACGGCGTCGTGAGACGTATGCGCGCAAGCTCGCGGAGGTGGGCCGCGAGCTCACCGAGGAGACGTACGACCCCGAGCCGCCCGGTCCCGACGACATCGACGACGACCTGCTGCGGCTGATCTTCACCGCCTGTCACCCGGTGCTCTCCGCCGAGGCACGGACCGCGCTGACCCTGCGGCTGCTCGGCGGGCTGCGCACGGACGAGATCGCCCGCGCCTTCCTCGTACCGGAACCGACGGTCGCACAGCGGATCGTGCGGGCCAAGAGGGCGCTGGCGAAGGCGGGCGTGGAGTTCGAGGTGCCGTACGGGGAGGACCGGGCGGCCCGGCTCGGCTCCGTCCTCGAGGTCATCTACCTGATCTTCAACGAGGGGTACTCGGCCACGGCGGGCGACGACCTGTTGCGGCCGGCGCTGTGCGAGGACGCGCTGCGGCTGGCGAGGGTGCTCGCCGGGCTGATGCCGAAGGAGGGCGAAGTCCACGGTCTGGCCGCCCTGTTGGAGATCCAGGCGTCCCGCGTCGCGACACGGACCGGACCGGACGGGCAGCCGGTCCTCCTCGCCGACCAGAACCGGAGCCGCTGGAACCGGCTGTTGATCCGCCGTGGCTTCGCCTCGCTGCAACGGGCGGGCGACGGCGGTACGTACGGCCCGTACGCCCTGCAGGCCGCGATCGCCGCCTGCCACGCGAAGGCGCTGACGTACGAGGAGACGGACTGGCGGACCATCGCCGCCCTGTACGGCCGACTGGCGGCCGTCGCGCCCTCCCCCGTGGTCGAGCTGAACCGCGCGGTCGCCGTCTCGATGGCGGAGGGTCCGGAGGCGGGCCTCGCCCTCGCCGACGCCCTGACCGGCGAACCGGCCCTGGCGGGCTATCACTTGCTGCCGAGCGTACGGGGAGATCTGCTGGCCCGACTGGGGCGCTCGGCGGAGGCCCGGGCGGAGTTCGAGCGGGCGGCCGGGCTGACGCGCAACGAGCGGGAGCGGGAACTCCTCCTCGGTCGTGCCCGGGACGCGGAACGGCCGCCGGAGCGACCGGCCTGAGCTGTCGATAGGCTCGACCGTATGTCCGGTCGTTCTCCGCTGCCCCCGCCCCCGCCGCCCGTCGAGATACGGAGCTGGCCCGACCGCGAGGCCCGACTGGCCGACCGCGCCCGGGCGATGGGCGAGCTCAACCAACGTCTGATCGGCGGCGGGAGGCTGTGCGTCCTCCTCGCGTGGGCCGCGACCCTGCAGTTGGGCTGGGGGATCTGCGGGGCCGGGATCATCGGGATGGACGAGGCCATCGATGCGCTCTCGGTGACGTTCGCGATCCCGCTCGTGATCTTCGGGCTCGGCGCCCTGGTCCCCGCCGTGTACTTCCTGGCCCGTGGTGTCCGACGGGACCGGGTGGCCCGCGAACGGCTGCTGCACTGGGCCGCGTTGGACCAGGACCCGGTGAGTGACGCCCGGCTGCGCGAGCCGGTGCTCAGCGCCGTCTGGCTGGTGCTCTCGTTCCTGATGTGCGCGGCGGGCCTCTGGCTCTCCTTCGCGGCGCCCGCCGAGCTCGTGGGCCCGGGACTCGGTGGCTACGGCACGGTCGTCTATCTGATGGGCGCCGCGCTGGGGTCGTGGATCTGCGGCCTGATCGGCGTGGTGAAGGCGGTGGGCCACTACCGGCTCGCCGTCCGCCTCGCGTCCTAGGAGCCCGAGGCGCTTACGCGGCCGGGCCGCCGATCAGCATCGTCGGGGCGCCCGCGACCCGGGTGAGGAAGACCGTGGCGGAGTTCGGTCCCTTCGGCTTGATCCTGCGGCGGATCTCCTCGGGTTCGACCGCCGAGCCGCGCTTCTTCACCGTCAGGGTGCCGACCTCCCGTTCGCGCAGCAGTGCCTTCAACTTCTTGAGGTTGAAGGGGAGTTCGTCGGTGATCTCGTACGCGGTGGCGAAGGGTGTGGGGGTGAGGGCGTCCGCGGTGATGTACGCGATCGTCTCGTCGATCAGGCCCCCTGCCAGCTCCTCGGCGACCTCGGCGACGAGATGGGCGCGGATGACCGCGCCGTCCGGCTCGTAGAGGAAGCGGCCGACCGGGCGCGGCGCGGGGTCGGGGAGGCCGCGGCCGGTCAGGCTCGTGCCGGCCGGCAGGAGGGTGGCGCGGCGGGCGCCGGGGGCCGTGCCGAACCACAGCACGGCCTCCTTCACGTCCCCGCCGTCCGAGATCCACTCGGCCTCCGCCTCCTCTGGCACCGCCTCGTGCGGCACGCCGGGGGCGATCTTGAGGGCCGCGTGCGGGGCCTTGCGGGCGGCCTCGATCGCCCAGGAGAGCGGCGGCGAGTACGCCTCCGGGTCGAAGATCCGGCCCCTCCCGCCGCGCCGGGCCGGGTCGACGAAGACGGCGTCGTACGGGTTCGTGTCGATCTCGGTCACGTCGGCGCACCGGACCTCGATCAGGTCGGCGAGCCCGAGCGCGGTGGCGTTCGCGCGGGCGGCCTCGGCCGTCAGCGGGTCGCGGTCCACGGCAAGGACGGAGATCCCGGCCCGGGCGAAGGCGATCGCGTCCCCGCCGATTCCGCCGCACAGGTCGGCGACGCTGCGCACCCCGAGGGCCCGGAACCGCTCGGCGCGGTAGGCCCCGACCGTCGCGCGGGTCGACTGCTCGACCCCGTTGGGCGTGAAGTACATCCGGTGGGCGTCCTCCGCGCCGAATTTCGCCACCGCGCGCTGGCGCAGCCGGGCCTGCCCGAGGGCCGCGGAGACCAGCTCGGCGGGGTGCTCGCGGCGCAGTCGTGAGGCGACCGCCAGCTCCTGGGCGGGGTCGTAGTCGCGCAGGGCGGCGAGCAGCGTCTGGCCCTCGGGGGTGAGCAGGGCGGTGAAGGAGGCGAGGTCGGTCACCCGTCCCATTGTGGGCCAGCCGGGGGACGGTGTGCGTCCGGGCGGCGGTGTCGGGGGTCCGCGAGGTGTCGGCGCTGACAGGATGCGGCGCCATGCAGCTAGTACGACAAAAGGAACAGATGCCTTCGATGCGGACCCCTCGCTCGCGCCGGCTCGGACGGTCGGTGGGCGCGGTGCTTGTCGTCGCCGCGCTCGGCTCCGCCTGTGCCGGACCGTCCGGGGAGGCCGACGGCGCGCGCAAGGGTCCCGCGAAGCCCGCCGCCGGGCAGCCGCAGGAGCAGGGTGCCGCCGCCGCTCTCGACGCGTACGTCGAGAAGGTCCGCAAGCAGCGGGCCGCCCGCGTGCACGCCGCCAAGAAGTGGGGCCTCGACCGGCCCCCGCTGGACGCCCCGGCCCCGCCCGAGGTGAAGCCGAAGATCACCACCCGCAAGGGCTTCGAGACCGACGGCGAGGGGTTGCCGCCCGTCTTCACCACCGTGCCGACCAAGGAGAAGATCGTCTTCCTGACGATCGACGACGGCGCGGAGAAGGACCCAGAACTGCTGCGGATGATGAGCGAGCTGCAGATCCCGTACAGCGCCTTCCTGAGCGACTACGTCGTCAAGGACGACTACGGCTACTTCGAGAAGATGCAGGCCGCCGGCGTCTCCCTGCACAACCACACCCTCAACCACCGCTACCTGCCCGGGCTTTCGTACGCCAAGCAGAAGCGGGAGATCTGCGGGATGCAGGACGTCATGGAGGACCGGTACGGAAAGCGGCCGCCGCTCTTCCGCCCGCCGTACGGCAATTACAACGAGGACACCCTGCGCGCGGCCAAGACGTGCGGGGTCAAGGCGGTCCCGCTCTGGGCCTCCGAGGCGTTCCCCGACCGGATGGAGTGGCGTGAGTGGGACCGGGACCTGCACCCCGGCGACATCGTGCTCACGCACTTCCGGGGCAAGGAGGACTGGAAGGGTTCCATGGCCGACATGATCCGGCGCGTGATGAAGACGATCACGGCCAAGGGGTACGCGGTCGCGAAGCTCGAGGACTACGTGTGACCGGGGTGCGCCGGCTCGCGACCGGTCTCGCGCTCGCCGGCGCGCTCCTCGGCGTGACGGGGTGTGCCTCCTCGGTGGACCCGATCGAACGCCTGGGGCGGAAGGCGGCGGAGCGGGTGGGCGACCGGAAGGGTGAGGGGTTGGCCGGTCGTCCGGAACCCAGGGTCTGTGGCACCGGTGAGGCCGCAGCGGACGCGCGACGATTCGGTTCCACAGCCGTGCCCGACGGACGCACCCTGCCCGGCACCGCCTGTCAGCGGGAGCAGTGAGGCCGCTGCCGGTGTGTCCGCGGCCCCGGGATGTGCCGTCGTCCACTCCTCCGCCGCGATGAGCAGGGTGACGAGGCAGAGCAGCCCCGCCGCGAGGAACTGGCCCCCGGCCGTCCAGGCCCAGCCGCCACGCAGCATCGCCCATGCGATCAGGAGTACGACGCCGGTGATCACGCCGAAGGTGATCACCGGCGTCCAGTCCATCGGGGGTGGCGCCGAGCTCCGGGGATCGGGCGGGCCGCTCCAGCCCCGCAGGGCCAGGAAGACGGCGGCGCAGAGGGAGATCACGCCGTCCAGGACCAGGAGCAGCAGTCCGCACGCGACGTCGGCGCCGGTGCGCACCGGCGGGCTGGAGGTGTCCATGCCCGCACATTCGTACGGAACCATCGGCTCCGTAGCGCCGTTGCCCGTACCGAGACCGAATCGCCACACCGCACCGCATTGGCACTCCGCTTGACCGAGTGCTAATCGCAGTCATAGTCTCGGCTCTGGCACTCCCCATTGGAGAGTGCCAACACAGCGACGGGCAGGTCCGGCACCCGCGACGACGGATCCACCTGGTCGCCACCTCAGACAGTTAGCCCCGTGAGATCTCCGAAGGGGGAGGTCGGATCGTGACGACCACCAGCTCCAAGGTTGCCATCAAGCCGCTCGAGGACCGCATTGTGGTCCAGCCGCTCGACGCCGAGCAGACCACCGCCTCTGGCCTGGTCATCCCGGACACCGCGAAGGAGAAGCCCCAGGAGGGCGTCGTCCTCGCCGTGGGCCCGGGTCGCTTCGAGAACGGCGAGCGCCTGCCGCTCGACGTGAAGACCGGCGACATCGTGCTGTACAGCAAGTACGGCGGCACCGAGGTGAAGTACAACGGCGAGGAGTACCTCGTCCTCTCGGCTCGCGACGTGCTCGCGATCGTCGAGAAGTAATTCACCGAAGTATCGAACCCGATGCTTGAGCTGCGCCCCTGACCCCGCACCGGGCGTCCGGGGCGCAGTTCGTTTCACCAGTTGCACACGAATTCCGAGAGGGCTGAATCGCTCCCATGGCGAAGATCCTGAAGTTCGACGAGGACGCCCGTCGCGCCCTTGAGCGCGGCGTCAACAAGCTTGCCGACACGGTGAAGGTGACGATCGGCCCCAAGGGCCGCAACGTCGTCATCGACAAGAAGTTCGGCGCTCCCACCATCACCAACGACGGTGTCACGATCGCCCGCGAGGTCGAGATCGAGGACCCGTACGAGAACCTCGGTGCCCAGCTGGTGAAGGAGGTGGCGACCAAGACCAACGACATCGCGGGTGACGGCACCACCACCGCCACCGTGCTCGCCCAGGCGCTCGTCCGCGAGGGTCTGCGCAACGTCGCCGCCGGTGCCTCCCCGGCCGCCCTGAAGAAGGGCATCGACGCCGCGGTCAAGGCCGTCTCCGACGAGCTTCTCGCGACCGCCCGTCCGATCGAGGACAAGTCCGACATCGCCGCCGTGGCCGCGCTCTCCGCGCAGGACCAGCAGGTCGGCGAGCTCATCGCCGAGGCGATGGACAAGGTCGGCAAGGACGGTGTCATCACCGTCGAGGAGTCCAACACCTTCGGCCTGGAGCTCGACTTCACCGAGGGCATGGCCTTCGACAAGGGCTACCTGTCCCCGTACATGGTGACCGACCAGGAGCGTATGGAGGCCGTCCTCGACGACCCGTACATCCTGATCCACCAGGGCAAGATCTCCTCGATCCAGGACCTCCTGCCGCTCCTCGAGAAGGTCATCCAGGCCGGCTCCTCCAAGCCGCTGCTGATCATCGCCGAGGACGTCGAGGGCGAGGCCCTGTCGACCCTGGTCGTCAACAAGATCCGTGGCACCTTCAACGCCGTGGCCGTCAAGGCCCCCGGCTTCGGCGACCGCCGCAAGGCGATGCTCGGCGACATGGCCACCCTCACGGGTGCCACCGTCATCGCCGAGGAGGTCGGCCTCAAGCTCGACCAGGCCGGTCTGGACGTGCTGGGCACCGCCCGCCGCGTGACCATCACCAAGGACGACACCACCATCGTCGACGGTGGTGGCGACTCCGCGGACGTGCAGGGCCGCGTCAACCAGATCAAGGCCGAGATCGAGTCCACCGACTCCGACTGGGACCGCGAGAAGCTCCAGGAGCGCCTCGCGAAGCTGGCCGGCGGCGTGTGCGTGATCAAGGTCGGCGCCGCCACCGAGGTGGAGCTGAAGGAGAAGAAGCACCGTCTGGAGGACGCCATCTCCGCGACCCGCGCCGCGGTCGAGGAGGGCATCGTCTCCGGTGGTGGCTCCGCTCTGGTCCACGCCGTCAAGGTCCTCGAGGGCAACCTCGACAAGACCGGCGACGAGGCCACCGGTGTCGCGGTCGTGCGCCGCGCCGCCGTCGAGCCGCTGCGCTGGATCGCCGAGAACGCCGGCCTCGAGGGCTACGTCATCACCTCGAAGGTGGCGGAGCTCGACAAGGGCCAGGGCTTCAACGCCGCGACCGGCGAGTACGGCGACCTGGTCAAGGCCGGCGTCATCGACCCGGTGAAGGTGACGCGCTCCGCGCTGGAGAACGCCGCCTCGATCGCCTCCCTCCTCCTCACCACCGAGACCCTCGTGGTGGAGAAGAAGGAAGAGGAGCCGGCGGACGCGGGCCACGGCCACGGCCACGGTCACTCCCACTGAGGCACGTAGCTGAGAGCTGAGGCCCGGTGTCCCCGTCGCGGGGACACCGGGCCTCGGTGTTTCCCGGGAACCTCTCGGTCTCCGCTACCCCTCCACGGCGCCGAGCTGCCCCATGAGGCCGAGCAGGTCGTACTGCCACCACCCCTCCGCCATCTTCCCGTCCTGACGGAACTGGTGGATGGTCGTGCCGGTCATGGAGACCTTCATGCCGGTGGGCTGGAGCCCCATGAAGTCGCCGGTGTGGGTGCCCAGCCAGGTCCACCGCGTGCACACCCGGTCGCCCTCGGCGATCTGGTCGTGGATCGTGAAGGCGAAGTCGAAGCCGCCGCGCCACATCTCCACCTCGCGGCGGACCGCGTCCATGCCGATGACGTCCTGCTCGTTGGTCGGATCGTGGTCGTGGTACCCCTCCGCGAGCACCTCGTCGAGCGGTGGAAGCTCGTCCTCGGAGGAGATGAGCTCGAAGAACCGGCGCGAGTTCGACTTGTACAGCTGGATGTCCCGCACGATGTCCAGGTCCGTGAACGTCGGCATCTCGTCACAGAGCGCGACCATCTCCCGGAAGATGCGATCGGTCTCGGGAAGCTGCGAGTTGGTCATCGCCACCTCGTAGGAGGGGAACTCCACGATCTCCACGAGGTGGTCGGAGTCGGAGCGGTCCTTGCCGATGACGCTGTGGCTGGCCGTCCGCTTGCCCTTGGTCTGCTCGACCCACTTGTCCATGAGCCGGTTCAGATCGTCGAACCGACTGGTCTTGCAATCGATTATCTGTACGAATGTCATGGCGCCTCCCGGACCGGGTGGGACCTTTCCAGTCTAGGTCCACGGCCGTCAGGGGCCCTGGCGGCAGTCAGGCCGACCGGCCCAGCGAACCCGCCTGAACCGGGTCCGCGAACGGCTCCCCCCGTCCGTACCGCGCCACCTCCTCCAGCGCCTGGTCCGCCATCCGGTGCAGCTCGTTGCCCAGCGAGCCCGCCACATGCGGGGTGAGGAGGACGTTGGGCAGCGTCCAGAGCGGTGAGTCCGGCGGCGGGAGCTCCGGGTCCGTGACGTCGAGGACCGCGTGGAGGCGGCCTCGGAGCAGGTGGGGGAGGAGGGCCGACTCGTCGATCAGGGAGCCGCGGGCGGTGTTGATCAGGGTCGCGCCGTCGGGCATCGAGGCCAGCTGCGGCGCGCCGATCATCCGGTACGTGGCGGGGAGCTGCGGCGCGTGGATGGAGACGATCGAACTCCGCGCGCACAGCGTGTCGAGGTCGACCAGCTGCACGCCGAGCGCGCGGGCCTCGGCCGCCTCCATGTACGGGTCGTACAGCAGCACCTCGAAGTCGAAGGGACGCAGCAGGTCCATGACCCTGCGGCCGATCCGGGAGGCGCCGATCAGACCGACCGTGCGCCGGTAGTTGCCCCAGGCCGCCGACTCCGCCGTCCACGCGTCGTCGGCCCGCACCGTCCCGTACCGCAGGGCCGAGGGGAGGATCCGCTTACCCGCGAAGAGGATCGCCGCGAGCGTGTACTCGGCGACGGGCAGCGCGTTGGCCGCCGCCGCCGAGGTGACGGAGAGGCCCCGGTCCCAACAGGCCTCGGTGACATGGTGCTTGACCGAGCCGGCCGCGTGGACGACCGCCCGCAGGCGCGGGGCGCGGTCCAGGACGGCGGCCGTCAGGGGTGGCGCGCCCCAGCAGGTGAGGAGGACCTCAGCCTCGGCGAGGGCGGCGGCCACGCGCGGGCCGGGCGCGGCGAGGTCGTGGGCGACGAGGTGGGGGTCGGTGCGGGTCAGGGCGGTGAGGCGGGCGCGGTGGGCGTCGGTCAGCAGCCGTTCGGCGATGCCGGGGCCCATGGAGAGAAGGAGGGGCGGGCGGTTGTCGGTGGCGGGGCGCATCGTGGAACCCGGGCTCCTCACTTGACGCTGCCGGCGGTCAGACCGGCCTTCCAGTGGCGCTGCAGGGAGACGAAGGCGACGACGAGGGGGACGACGGCGAGCAGGGATCCGGTGACGACGAGGGGGTAGAAGTCGGGTTCCGCGTGGGCGTTGCTGTTCCACGCGTACAGACCGAGGCTCAGCGGGTACAGCTTCTGGTCCGAGAGCATCACCAGAGGGAGGAAGAAGTTGTTCCAGATGGCGGTGAACTGGAAGAGGAAGACGGTCACGAAGCCCGGCATGATCATGCGCAGACCGATCGACCAGAAGGCGCGCAGCTCGCCCGCGCCGTCGATACGGGCGGCCTCCAGCGCCTCGTCCGGGATGTAGCCGGAGCTGAAGACCCGGGAGAGGTACACCCCGAAGGGGTTGACCAGGACGGGGATCAGCACCGCCCAGTACGTGTTGACGATGCCCACCTCGCTGGCGAGGAGGTACATGGGCAGCGCGAGCGCCGTGGTGGGGACGAGCACGCCCAGGAGCACGAGCCCGAAGAGCTTCTCCTTGCCCCGGAAGTGGTACTTGTCGAAGGCGTAGCCCGCGGCGACGCTGACCAGTGAACAGGCGAGGGCGCCCAGACCCGCGTACAGCAGGCTGTTGGCGTACCAGTGGAAGTAGATGCCGTCGTTGTACTCGGCGAGGCGCGAGAGGTTCCCGCCGAGGTCGAAGCCCTCGAAGGAGAAGGCGTTGCCGGCCAGCAGACCGCCCGCGTCCTTGGTGGCGGCGGTCAGCAGCCAGACGAGCGGGAAGAGCATGTAGACGACGGCGAGGACGAGCGCGCCGTTGACGGCGGTCTTCGAGAGCCAGACGTTCGTGGGGCGGGTGCGGGACGGGCTCATGCGCGCTTCCCCTTCCGGCGGCCGGTCAGTCGGGTGACGGCGAAGGAGAGCAGCGCCGCGGTCAGGGCCAGCAGGACGGACGCGGCGGCGGCCAGTCCGTAGTCGTTGCGGTCGAAGGCCGCGGTGTAGGCGTACATGTTCGGCGTCCAGGTCGAGGTGACTGCGGAGCCCGTTCCCTTGTTGAGGATCAGCGGCTCGGTGAACAGCTGGAGGGAGCCGATGATCGTGAAGAGGCAGACCATCAGGAGCGAGGCGCGGATCAGCGGGATCTTGATGCTGAAGGCGATGCGCCAGGAGCCCGCGCCGTCGACGGTGGCCGCCTCCAGGACGGAGCGGTCGATGGCCTGCAGGGCGGCGTAGAAGATCACCATGTTGTAGCCGAGCCACTCCCACAGCGCGATGTTGACGATGGAGGGAAGTGCGCCCTCGGGCGAGAAGAAGTCGAAGCCGATGCCGCCGGCCTCCATCGCCTTCACGACCGGGCTGAGTTGGGGTGTGTAGAGGTAGACCCAGATCAGCGCGGCGATGATGCCGGGGACGGCGTGCGGCAGGAAGAGCGCGAGCTGGAAGAAGCGGCGGGCGCGGGCGAGCGCCGAGTCGAGCAGGAGGGCGAGGCCGAGGGCCCCGGCGAGCAGCAGCGGAATGTAGAGGAGGCAGTATCCGAGCAGTACGCCGAAGCCCTCGAGGAAGGCCCGGTCACCCAGTGCCGCGGTGTAGTTGTCGAGCCCGCTGAAGACGGTCTCGGTGCCGCCGAAGCCCAGCCCCGACTGCTTCTCGGTGAACAGGCTGAGCCAGACCGCGTATCCGATCGGCACGACCATCACCGCGACGAACAGGGCGAAGAAGGGGGTCAGCAGGAACGCTGCGGCACGGGTGCGGGCGTTCATCCGGTCAGCCCTCGACCTTCAGGCCGCGCTTCGTGAGCTCGGCGACCGTCGCCTCGTGGCCGGTCCTGATCGCGTCGGCGATCGTCGGGCCGCCCTTGGTGACCTTGCCGAACTGGTCCTTGATGGCCAGGTTGGTGGTGCCGGTGGTGGGGCCCCAGGTCCAGTTCGGGTTGATGGAGGCACTGGACTTCTCGAAGAGGGCGTAGATGTCCTGGCCGCCGTAGTAGCTCGCGTCGAAGGCGGCCTTGGCGACCGGGCGCAGCGCGGCCGCGGCGGGGAAGGCGCTGGAGGTGCCGGAGGCGATACGGGCCTTGACGCCGGCCTCGGTGGTGGCCATCCACTCGGCGAACTCGACGGCCGCCGCGGTCTTCTTGCTGTCCTTGGTCACGGCGAAGGTGGTGCCGCCGAGGATTCCGCTCGCGGGCTTGCCGTCCCAGCTGGGCATGGGCGCCACGGCCCACTTGCCGCTCTGCTCGGGCAGGGTGCCCTTGAGGACGCCCGCGCCCCAGGACGCGCCGAGGTAGCCGATGGTGGTGCCGTTCTTGAGGGAACCGGTCCACTCGGGGCTGAACGAGGCGTTCTTGTGGATGAGGTCGGCCTCGATCAGGCCCTGCCAGTAGTCGGCGACCTTGGTGGTGGCCGGGTCGGTGGTGTTGATCTTCCAGGTGTCGTTCTCGGCCTTGAACCACTGGGCGCCGGCCTGCCAGGCCATCGCCTCGAAGGTGGTCGGGTCGTCGGGGAAGAAGGTGGCGATACGGGCCTTGGCGTCGGCCTTCTTCACCTTCTCCGCGGCGGCCTTGAACGCGTCCCACGTCGTGGGGACCTCGACCTTGTACTTGGCGAAGAGGTCCTTGCGGTAGAAGAAGGCCTGCGGCGCGGCGTCGAAGGGGACGGCCCAGGTCTTGCCGCCGAGGGTGGTGAGCTCCACCGCCTGGGGAAGCAGCTTGCCCCGGTCGGCCTCGGTGAACTCGCCGCCGATGTCCTGCAGGGCACCCGAGCTGACGAACTCGGGGAGCGAGGGGTACTCGATGGAGACCAGGTCGGGTGCGTTGCCCGCCTTCACCGCGTTGGAGATCTTGGCGTAGCCGCCGGCGTTGCCGGAGGGGATCTCCTCGAACTTCACCTGGATGTTCTTGTGCGAGGCGTTGAACGCGTCGACCACGTCCTTGGACCCCTTGGCCCAGCCCCAGAAGGTGATGGTCACGGGCCCGTTCGACGCGGCGTCGGTACCGCCTTCACCGCCGCCGCATGCCGTCAGAACGGCGAGGGCGGTGGCGGTACCGGCTATGACACGGGACGTTCTGCTCCAAGTACGGCTCACGACACGGCTCCTGAAGGACGGGGGCGACACGGGGTGTGTGGCCGTGATCCTGTGACCGTTTATGAGCGAAGTCAAGAGCGAAAGATTGATTGATCGAAAAAGGATCCAATCGATCAGATCGAGCGAGCTCCCGAAGGGGCCCCGCAGGAGGCCCGCACGCGCAGCCGCGGCAGCAGGCTCAGATGGCGCCGCGCCGGCTCCTCGTCGGGGGCCTCGTGCGCCTCCGTCAGCCGCTCCACCAGCAACTCCGTGGCGTGCCTGCCGACCTGGCGCTTGGGCGGGGCGACCGCCGTCAGCGGGGTGTCGGCCAGCGCGGCGACCTCGTCGTCGTACGCGATCAGCGCCAGATCCTCCGGCACCTTCACCCCCAGGTCCGCCAGGCGCTGGACGATCTCGATCGCGTCCACGTCGTTGTGGACGAGGGCCGCGCTCACCCGGCCGGAGGTCACCGCCTCGTACAGGGCCCGTACGGCGCGCTCGAAGCCCTCGGGGTCCTGATCGGCCGGTACCGAATCGATCACCGGGCCGGGCGCCCCGAGGCCCAGAGTGCCCAGGGCCTCGGCGTACCCGGCGCGCACCGCGAGCGCCGTCGGGCTGTCGCCGCGGGCCACCAGGAGCGGGGTGCCGTGGCCCAGTTCCAGCAGGTGGCGCAGGGCGAGCAGGACGCCGTGGCCATGGTCGGAGACCACCCGGTCCAGGGCGTCGAGGGGCGTGCCGGGGTCGGCCCGGCGCTCCAGGAGCACGGCGGGCACGGGCAGTTCGGCCAGCCAGTCCCCGTACGCCTGCCGGTCCTCGGGCCCGCGCCAGCCGGGCGCGACGAGCACGCCCTCGGCTCCGGCCGCGAGCAGGCCCTCGGTGCGCGCGCGGTCCTCCTCCGGGCGGTAGTCCGAGATCCGCAGCACCAGCCGGGCCCCGGCCCGCGCCGCGGCCTCGTGCGCGCCCCGGATGACCTCGGCGAAGTAGTACGTGGCGGAGGGTGCGAGCAGCCCGAGCACCAGACCCTCGCCGGTCCGCCGGGCGCCCGGATCGCCAAGGCGCTCGGGCCGCTCCGGCCGCTCCGGCCAGGAGACCTGGCCGTGCACCCGGTCGAGCAGACCCTTGGTCGCCAGCGCCTCGACGTCGCGGCGGGCGGTGACGGGGGAGACCCCGAGCAGCCCGGCCAGGTCGGCGACGCGCGCCGTACCGCGCTCGCGCACCAGGGCCAGCAGTCGGTCGTGTCGTTCGGCGGCACTCTCGCGCACGGCGTGTCTCCCCCTTGCGGTGGTGGGTGGTCCGGCGGTCCGCCGGCCTTGTGGTCAGACCTTCTCACGCCGAATGATCGAATCGAAGTCATTTCGATCATTCGGTCGGAACCGTTGACGTTCGATCGAGACGCGTTCATGATTCCCGGCGACGCCGAAGTCCGCCTCAGGGAGCATCATGCCCACGCCGCCCGAGAACCGTGAGCTCAGCCAGTTCACCGGCTGGACCCGCGCCCACTGGGAGGACACCGCCGACCGGCTCCTCCTCGCCGTGCGACCGTACGCCTCGCCCCGCCACGGACTCCTCGACCTCCCGGGCCCCCGCCCCAGCTGGTCCGGCGCCCGCTCCGACGGCCTCGAAGGCCACGCCCGTACGTTCCTCCTCGCCGCACTCCGCGTCGCGGGCGCCCGGGGCGAGGACCCGCACGGCCACCTCGGCTTTCACGCCGAGGGCCTCGCCGCCGGCACGGAGGCTCCGGGCGGCGACGGCCCCGACTCCTGGCCGCTCCTCACCGACGTACGCCAGGCCGTCGTCGAATCCGCCTCCGTCGCCCTCGGTCTGCGGCTGACCCGCCCCTGGCTCTGGGACCGCCTCGACGACCGCGTCCGGCAGCGTGTTGTCGAGTGGCTGCGGCCCGCCCTCGAACCCTCCCCGGTCGACAACAACTGGTGGCTCTTCGGCCTCACCGTCGCCGGATTCCTCCAGGACGCCGGAATCGAGACCGACCGCGCCGCCGTCACCATCGACCGCTCCCTCGACCGCATCGAGAAGTGGTACCTCGGCGACGGCTGGTACAGCGACGGAGACAACCGCGCGTTCGACCACTACAACGCCTGGGCCCTGCACCTCTACCCCGTCCTGCACGCCCACCTCGCCGGCGACCGGGACCTCCTCGACCGCTACGGCCCCCGGTTGCGGCGTCACCTCGACGACTACTCCCACCTCTTCGGCGGTGACGGCGCCCCCCTCCCGTACGGCCGATCCCTCACCTACCGCTTCGCCGCGGCGGCCGCCCCCTGGCTGGGGGCCCTCACCGGACACACCCCGCTCACCCCCGGCGCCACCCGCCGCCTCGCCTCCGGCACCCTTCGGTACTTCCTCGACCGGGGTGCCACCGACGAGCGCGACCTGCTCACCCTCGGCTGGCACGGCCCGTACGAACCCGTCGTCCAGAGCTACTCCGGCCCCGCCTCCCCGTACTGGGCGGCCAAGGGTTTCCTCGGCCTGCTCCTCCCCGCCGACCACCCCGCCTGGACCGACCCCGAGGAACCCCTCCCCGCCGAACGCGCCGACACCGTGCGCCCCGTCGCCCCCGCCGGGCTGCTCATCCAGTCCACCGCCGCCGACGGACTCGTCCGCCTCCACAACCACGGCAGCAACCTTGTGAGCAGCGACCCGTCCGGCGCCGACGACTCCGGCTACGCCCGCTACGCCTACTCCACCCGCACCGGCCCCACCACCCCGCCCGACCAGCCCGACAACCACTTCGCCCTGGTCCTCGACGGCAGGGTCACCCGGCGCGGCCCCGCGACCCCGCTGGGCACCGGCCCCGGCCGGGCCGCCTCCCTGCACACCCCGCTCCCCGGCATCCGGATCGTCTCCGCGACCCTGGCCCACGGCCGCGCCGAGGTCCGCGCCCATCTCGTCCTCGGCGCGCCCGACGGAACTCCCGTACGTCAGACCGGCTGGGCGACCACGCCCGAGGGCCCCACGGCCCAACTCCACCCGGTCCACGGCTTTCCACCCGCGGTCGAGCCCGTCGAACTCGCCACCGGCGCCACGCTCCAGGGCGGCCCGGACACCCGTACCGCAGCCCTGCACGGCTCCACCAGCGGCCCCGAGAGCCTCTTCGTCTCCCTCGCCTCGCTCACGGCCGAGCCCGCCCCTGCGCCCGTGTCCACCCTCGCAACCGTCCAGGTCACGGGCCGCACGCTGCACGTGACCTGGCAGAACGGAACCACGGCCCTCATGGCCCTCGATCCGGAGGACGGGTGACCCCGAGCAGCGCACCGGCCCTCGCCGCCACCGCGGCCCGTGTGCACGGGACGCCGGTTCGGAAACGACGTGTCGGCGGCGTCGGCTCCGAACATCGGGGCGTACGAGGGCCCGGCGTCGAGCAGCCCCGGACCGGCCCCGGTTCAGTGCCCGGACCGGTGTCGGGCACCCGTCACTTCGGTCCGTACTTGCGGCCCGCCTTGGAGGACACCCCTCCCAGCAGGCCGCGGGGCGCCAGCTTCACCACACCCATCAGGGCCTTGTAGCGGGGGTCCGGGATGGACAGCGTCTTGCCCCGTGCCAGATCGGCCAGCGCCGTCGCCACCAACTTGTCCGCGTCGAGCCACATCCAGCTCGGGATGTTGTCCGTCCCCATCCCGGCCCGCTCGTGGAACTCCGTCCGGACGAAGCCCGGGCAGAGCGCCATCAGCCGGACCCCGGTACCCCCGAGATCCCGCGCCGCGCCCTGGGTGAACTGCACGACCCACGCCTTCGACGCCCCGTACGTGCCGCGCGGGACGAAGGCGGCCACCGAGGCCACGTTCACCACCCCGCCCCGACCGCGCGTCCGCATGGACTCCGCCGCCGCCGACGTCAACCGCAGCACCGCCTCGCAGTGCACCGTCAGCATCTTCAACTCGTCGGCCATGGAGACTTCCAGGAACCGGCCCTTGTTGCCGAAACCGGCGTTGTTCACCAGCAGGTCCACGGGTTGTCTCGCATCGGAGAGCCGGGCCTCCACGGCCGCGATGCCCTTCTCGTCGGCCAGATCGGCCGCCAGCACCTCGGCCTCGATGCCGTGGCGGTCGTGCAGTTCGGTCGCCTGCTCGCGCAGTCTCTTCACATCGCGGGCCACGAGCACCACATCGTGACCGTCCGCCGCCAGTCTCCGCGCGAACGCGGCCCCGATGCCCGCTGTCGCGCCCGTAATCAATGCAGTCGTCATACGCGGCACGTTAGTGCCACGCGTGAGCGTGCGGCGTACGGGTCTTTCCGCAGCCCCGGGCCTGTCCCGAAGCGCCCTGGAATCGTCCTCCACGGCCCCGATGCCCGGATGGGCAGGCGGCTTACGCGCCTGTGCCGTACTTCTCCGCATACGTGCGCGCGACCCGGAGCAGGCCCGACTCCATCCACTCGGCCGCGACCAGGGTGCTCGGCAGCAGCGAGCGTTCGGTGGTCGCGGCCCGGTGCAGGAGCGCGACCGTGACCGCGTGCGCGGGCCGGTGCACGACCGCCACGGCGTCTCCGACCGCGATCTCGCCCGGCTCGATCACCCGCAGCAGCGCGCCCGGGCCGGCGGTCGACTGCGTGAAGCGGCGGACCCACCCCTTCTCCTGGACGAAGCCCTCGAACGTACGGCAGGGGATGCGGCCGCCCGTCACTTCGAGCACGACGTCCGAACCGACCCGCCAACGCTCCCCGATCAGGGCGCCGTTCACATCCAGCCCGAGCGTGGTGAGGTTCTCGCCGAACGAGCCGTTGGCCAGCGGCCGACCCAGCTCGCGCTCCCAACGATCCATGTCCTCCCGCGCGAAGGCGGTCACGGCCCGGTCGTCGCCGCCGTGGAAGCGCAGGTCGCACACCGTGTCCCCGGCGAGCCCGCTCGCCCCGACCCCACGCGCGCTCGGCGCCTCGACCCGTACCCGCCCCTCGACCGGACGCTTGTCGATCCCCGACATTCCCGAGGGAGAGTCGGTGTACGGCACGGCCTCGGCCCGTCCGGCATTCACGCTGATCAGCTTCATGTCGGGCACCCTAGGCCACCTCTCCTCAAAGGCGGGATGGAATATTGGCCGCGAGGTCCAAGACTCGCTTATGCTCGACCTATGATCGAGGCCCGCCATCTCCGCGTCCTGCGCGCCGTCGCCGCGACCGGCTCCTTCTCCGCCGCCGCGCGCGAACTCGGCTGCACCCAGCCCGCCGTGAGCCAGCAGATGAAGGCGCTCGAATCCTCCGCCGGAACGCCCCTGCTGATCCGGACCGGCCGCGAAATGCGGCTCACCCAGGCGGGCGAGGCCCTGGTCAGGCACGCCTCGGGAATCCTCGCGGGCCTCACGGCCGCCGAGGAGGAGGTCGCCGCCATCGCGGGCCTGCGCGCCGGCCGCGTCCGGCTCGTCTCCTTCCCCAGCGGCAGCTCCACCCTCGTCCCCACCGCCCTCGCCGCCCTGCGCGCGGCGCACCCGGGCACCCGCGTCTCGCTCGTGGAGGCCGAGCCGCCGCGCTCGGTCGAGATGCTGCGGGAGGGCGACTGCGACGTCGCCCTGGCCTTCCGCTACGGCGCGGGCCCCGACGAGTGGAACGACCTCGTCGTCCGGCCCCTGCTCGCCGACCGCCTGGTGGGCCTCGTGCCGGAGGCGCACCGGCTCGCCGACGCCGAGTCGGTGGGCATCGCCGAACTGGCGGACGAGTCCTGGATCGCGGGCTGCCCGCGCTGCCGTCGCCAGCTCGTGGACGTCTGCGAGGAGGCGGGGTTCACCCCGCGCATCGACTTCGCGACCGACGACTACCCGGCCGTGGTCGGACTGGTCGGGGCCGGGCTGGGCGTCGCCGTCCTGCCGGCGCTCGCCATCGAGTCCGTACGCCCCAAGGGTGCCCGGACCGTGGTGGTGGAGCCGGCCGTGGAGCGAGAGATCGTCGCCCTCACGCTGCCGGACCTGGCCCAGGTCCCGGCCGTCGCGGCGACGCTCGACGAGCTGACCCGCGCGGCCACGCGCGCGTAAGGGGGTCTGCGCGGCCACGCGCGCGTGAGCGTCGGTCGCCGCGGCCGTACGAGTCCGCCGTGCGGGCACACGCGTCGTCCGTGAGGCCACACGATTCCTCTGCGCGCGGCGAGCCGTACGAGTCCTGTGCGCATACGAGTCCGTTGCGCGACCGCGCACGCGTAGTGACTTTCGCGTGGTCACGCGCGTGTTGTACGCGTCGTGCCCGCGGGCGCACCGCGCTGCTTCCGCACCGCACGCCCCCGGGCCGCGTGCGGTGCGGCTCCGTAGGGCCGGGTGGGATGCGGACCCGGCCCGTTCCCTGCATGCGCAGAAACGTTCCTTCAGACCTTCAGGCGCGCCCCACGCCTGCCGAACTCGATGCCGATGCCGATGCCGTGATCAGGCGATTGCGGGCTCGTCCCATGAGCTCTTCGCGTTCGTCCTCGGTGAGGCCGCCCCAGACGCCGTAGGGCTCCCGCACGGCGAGTGCGTGTGCCGCGCACTCCGCGCGTACAGGGCACCGCATGCAGACCTCTTTCGCCGAGTTCTCACGCGCACTCCGTGCCGCGCCGCGCTCTCCCTCGGGGTGGAAGAACAGGGAACTGTCGACTCCGCGGCAGGCCGCGAGCAGCTGCCAGTCCCACAGATCGGCGTTGGGTCCGGGAAGGCGGGAGAAATCTGCCATTGCGCTTGTCCCCTTGAAACCGTGTCGAACGGATAGGTGGGCGGGTGGATGGCTGATGATCCGGGGGCCCTTCGCCCCCCATGGGTCTCGCGTACCCGCTCTCACGGGCACGACCCGACCGTACAACTACTATCTAAGTAGATGTAAATATGACTCATTGCGAATCTAGCCACAGACACCGCAAAAAGGGAAGAAAACCCGCTAAATGGGGCATAGCTTCCGGGTGATGGGCGGGTGACCTGCGTGGCTCTCCTCCGCACACGCTCCCTCACGTAGAGTGCCGAAGGCGGCCGTCCGACCCGTAACTCTTTCGAGTGACCGTCGTTGAGTGTGCGGAGGCGGTTGAAGGAACAAGCGCTCGGGCAGGTGTCCGAGAGCGTCAACCGCACAGGTGACGATACGTACCAGCCCTGGAGGCTCAAGGTGACGCGCATCAGCTGCGGAGGGCGGCCATGACATCCGTCCTCGTCTGCGACGACTCCCCGCTTGCCCGAGAGGCTCTTCGCCGTGCGGTCGCGACCGTGCCCGGCGTGGAGCGCGTGACCACCGCGGCCAACGGCGAGGAAGTCCTCCGCCGCTGGGGCGCGGACCGCTCGGACCTGATTCTGATGGACGTACGCATGCCCGGTCTGGGCGGCGTGGAGACCGTCCGCCGGCTGCTGTCCGCGGACCCCGGCGCCCGCATCATCATGCTCACGGTCGCGGAGGACCTGGACGGTGTCGCGCTCGCGGTCGCCGCCGGTGCCCGTGGCTATCTGCACAAGGACGCCTCGCGCGCCGAGCTGCGGGCCACGGTCACCCAGGCTCTCGCCGATCCGACCTGGCGGCTCGCCCCGCGTCGGCTGCGGTCGGCCGAGATGGGTGCGGCGCCGACGCTCACCGCGCGTGAGATCCAGGTGCTGGAGGGCATGAGCCACGGCCGGTCGAACGCGGAGATCGGGCGCGAGCTCTTCCTCTCCGAGGACACGGTCAAGACCCACGCCCGACGCCTGTTCAAGAAGCTGGGCGCATCGGACCGGGCGCACGCCGTCGCCCTCGGCTTCCGCTGGGGTCTGGTCCGTTAGTCGAAGCCCTGCCGCGGCGGCCTCGTGTCCCCGCTGCGGCAGCGGAGTCCGGCCCCGCGGCGGGAGCGCTCGTATCGGCGCTGCGGAGCACGTTGGTGGACCCGTCGGGAGCGCTCGTATCCCGGCAAGGGTCCGTTGTGGGGGCAGCCCGCGCCGCCGCTGCGGGGCGGCTTGCGTCCCCGGTGCGGAGGGGCTGGTGTTCCCGCGGTGGAGCCGCTTCCGGTCCCGCGGTGGAACGGCTTCCGCCCCTGCGGTGGAGCTGCTTGTGTTCCCCGTGCGGAGCCGCTTGTGGCCCCGCTGTGGAGCAGCTTGTGTCACTTACGCGCGGGATGCCGCATCCTTGGTGGTGTGGAGTTCCTCGGGGACGAGTCGATCGAGCGGGAGGGGAGGGCGCAGGAGATGAGTTCCAGCGCGCCTACTCATAACGCTTCGGTGCACAACTACGAACGCGGTGCCGCGAATTCTCAGGCGTCAAGGCACCATGGAGCGATGCGCGACGACGAGACCACGGTGATCGGTGCACTCGTTCACCGTGCCGTCGAGGGCGACGAGCAGGCCACGCACGACCTTCTGGCGCGTGTGCACCCGCTCGCCCTGCGCTATTGCCGGACGCGGCTGAACCGGTTGCCCGGTGATGCTCGCCACTTTGTCGAGGACCTCGCGCAGGAGGTCTGTGTCGCCGTCCTGATGGCGCTGCCGCGCTACAAGGACACGGGCAGGCCTTTCGAGGCCTTCGTCTTCGCCATCGCCGGACACAAGGTCGCCGATCTGCAGCGGGCCGCGATGCGGCACCCGGGCTCGACGGCCGTGCCCTCCGACGAGATGCCGGAGCGGCCCGACGACTCCCTCGGCCCGGAAGAACGTGCGCTGCTCAGCGACGATGCCGAATGGGCCAAGAAGCTGCTGGCCAACCTGCCGGAGAACCAGCGGGAGCTGCTGGTGCTGCGGGTGGCGGTCGGGCTCACCGCGGAGGAGACCGGGCAGATGCTCGGGATGTCTCCGGGGGCTGTTCGGGTGGCGCAGCACCGCGCGCTCAGCCGACTGCGCGCACTGGCCGAGCAGTAAGGGTCGGCGGGGGCCGGTGGCCCTCACGTATACGTACGAACGTCCAAAGCTGCTCTCTGATCTTGATCGTGGAATGAGACACCGTCGAGGCCCGTTAGCATGGACATCCGCACCGATCAAGGCCATTTGGGGAAGGTGTCATGACTGTCTACGTCGACGGAGTGCCCGAGAAATTCGCGACACTCGGGCTCACATACGACGACGTGCTGCTGCTGCCCGGCGCGTCCGACATGGCGCCCGACCAGATCGACACCTCCTCGTACATCTCGAAGAACGTGCGGGTGAACATCCCGCTGCTCTCCGCCGCGATGGACAAGGTCACCGAGTCCCGCATGGCGATCGCCATGGCGCGACAGGGCGGCGTGGGTGTCCTGCACCGCAATCTCTCGATCGCCGACCAGGCGAACCAGGTCGACCTGGTGAAGCGCTCCGAGTCCGGCATGGTCACCGACCCGATCACGGTGAACCCCGACGCGACGCTCGGCGAGGCCGACGCGATCTGCGCCAAGTTCCGCATCAGCGGTGTCCCGGTGACCGACGCGGCGGGCAAGCTGCTCGGCATCGTCACCAACCGCGACATGGCCTTCGAGACGGACCGCAGCCGCCAGGTGCGCGAGGTCATGACCCCGATGCCGCTGGTCACGGGCAAGGTCGGCATCTCCGGCGTCGACGCCATGGAGCTGCTGCGCCGCCACAAGATCGAGAAGCTGCCGCTGGTCGACGACTCGGGCATCCTCAAGGGCCTGATCACGGTCAAGGACTTCGTCAAGGCGGAGAAGTACCCGAACGCCGCCAAGGACAAGGAAGGCCGCCTGCTCGTCGGCGCGGCCGTCGGTGTCGCCGGTGACGCGTACGAGCGCGCCCAGGCGCTGATCGAGGCAGGCGTCGACTTCATCGTCGTCGACACCGCGCACGGTCACTCCAGGCTGGTCGGCGACATGGTCGCCAAGATCAAGTCGAACTCCGCCGTCGACGTCATCGGCGGCAACATCGCCACCCGTGACGGCGCCCAGGCGCTGATCGACGCCGGTGTGGACGGCATCAAGGTCGGTGTCGGCCCCGGCTCCATCTGCACCACCCGTGTGGTCGCCGGTATCGGCGTCCCGCAGGTCACCGCCATCTACGAGGCGTCCCTCGCCGCGAAGGCGGCCGGCGTGCCGGTCATCGGCGACGGCGGCCTGCAGTACTCCGGCGACATCGCCAAGGCCCTCGTGGCCGGTGCCGACACGGTGATGCTCGGCTCGCTGCTCGCGGGCTGCGAGGAGTCCCCGGGTGAGCTGATGTTCATCAACGGCAAGCAGTTCAAGTCGTACCGCGGCATGGGTTCGCTCGGCGCGATGCAGTCCCGTGGCGAGCAGCGCTCCTTCTCCAAGGACCGCTACTTCCAGGAGGGCGTCGCCTCCGACGAGAAGCTCGTGCCCGAGGGCATCGAGGGCCAGGTGCCGTACCGCGGCCCGCTGTCCGCGGTCGTCCACCAGCTGGTCGGCGGGCTCCGTCAGTCGATGTTCTACGTCGGCGGCCGTACCGTTCCGGACCTTCAGGCGAACGGCCGGTTCGTCCGGATCACCTCGGCGGGCCTCAAGGAGAGCCACCCGCACGACATCCAGATGACCGTCGAGGCGCCGAACTACAGCAGGAAGTAACGCATCACCACAGGTGAGGGGCGGTCCGGGCGCACCGGGACCGCCCCTCAGCCTTGTGTCGGGGATACTGGTAGGCGCAGACGTAGAGGGAAAGGCCACACATCGTGACTGAGATCGAGATCGGGCGCGGCAAGCGCGGCCGCAGGGCGTACGCGTTCGACGACATCGCCGTCGTACCGAGCCGGCGCACCCGGGACCCGAAGGAGGTCTCGATCGCCTGGCAGATCGACGCCTACCGCTTCGAGCTCCCCTTCCTGGCCGCCCCCATGGACTCGGTCGTATCGCCGCAGACCGCGATCCGCATCGGTGAGCTGGGCGGCCTGGGCGTGCTGAACCTCGAGGGTCTGTGGACCCGGTACGAGGACCCGCAGCCGCTGCTCGACGAGATCGCGGAGATGGACGAGGCGACCGCGACGCGCCGTCTGCAGGAGATCTACGCCGCCCCGATCAAGGAAGAGCTGATCGGGCAGCGCATCAAGGAGGTGCGCGACTCGGGCGTGGTCACCGCCGCCGCGCTCTCCCCCCAGCGCACCGCGCAGTTCTCGAAGGCCGTCGTCGACGCCGGCGTGGACATCTTCGTCATCCGCGGCACCACGGTCTCCGCCGAGCACGTCTCGGGCGCGGCCGAGCCGCTGAACCTCAAGCAGTTCATCTACGAGCTCGACGTCCCGGTCATCGTCGGCGGCTGCGCCACGTACACCGCGGCCCTGCACCTGATGCGCACCGGCGCGGCCGGTGTCCTGGTCGGCTTCGGCGGCGGCGCGGCGCACACCACGCGCAACGTGCTCGGCATCCAGGTCCCGATGGCGACCGCGGTCGCCGACGTGGCCGCGGCCCGCCGCGACTACATGGACGAGTCCGGCGGCCGGTACGTCCACGTCATCGCCGACGGCGGCGTGGGCTGGTCCGGCGACCTGCCGAAGGCGATCGCCTGCGGTGCCGACTCGGTCATGATCGGCTCCCCGCTGGCCCGCGCCACGGACGCGCCGGGCAAGGGCCACCACTGGGGCATGGAGGCCGTCCACGAGGACGTGCCGCGAGGCAAGCTGGTCGACCTGGGCATCGTCGGCACGACCGAGGAGATCCTCACCGGTCCGTCGCACACCCCGGACGGCTCGATGAATTTCTTCGGCGCCCTGCGCCGCGCGATGGCGACGACGGGCTACAGCGAGCTCAAGGAGTTCCAGCGCGTCGAGGTCACGGTCGCGGACGCGCAGCACAAGCGCTGACGTTCTTCCGTCGTACGAGGAGGGGCCCCCCCCCCGGGGGTGGGGGGGGCCCCCCCGGGGGGGGGGGTTGGGCGGTGGGGGTTTGACAAAAACCACGCCCCCCGGACCCCCGGGTTGAGGGGT